>JAFGIW010000121.1 GCA_016929415.1 Chitinispirillaceae bacterium
CAGCAATTCTATTCCTACCTGCAAGGCCCTCTTGCAGCAATTTGGGTGAAGCGGAAGGCGCCGGTGCAATGCCGGCGCATTCTTTTTGTACCCGCTGATGTGAGTTCCCGATGAATCAGTCAGTTTTGCAAAATAACCGTGCCGCAGCCATCATACCTCCCATTCAGGATTTTTACGTCACTCCGCACCGATTTTCGACGCTTGGGGTAAGAATCGTTCATCAGATCCTGAAAGAAGCAGCTTTCGAAGTCCGGCTCATCGATGCCATGGAACCGCCTATCCGGAAAATGCAGCTTACTCTCCCGCCTGCCCTCTCCTACTTGAAACCTTACCTCCTCCCCCGGGAAACCGGAAAATGCTCATTTTTTACCCGGTTCCGCCATTTCGGGACGACATATGAGGAGATTGTCGGGCAGGTAACAGACTTCAATCCCGCGATCTGCTTCATCGGGTGCTTCGCCTACTGTTACGGCGGACCGGTGATCGAACTGTCGAAACGTATAAAGAAGCACCTGCCGCGAACAACAGTTGTTGCCGGTGGGGCCGGAGTGAGTGTCTACCCGGATTATTTTCTTCAAAAGGCAACGATCGACTATACCTTGAGCGGGGAGGCGGAGATAAACCTGCCGCGATTTCTCGATTTTCTCCGTAGTGATTGCCGATCTCCGGAATCGGTACCAGGGCTCGGATGGAAAACCGGGCAGGTGCGGACATGTAATACTTCCGATGAAATCACGTCCGCCGACACCATTCTGCCGTCTGTGGAAAAAACCGCCGAGACCCGCACCCGCATCGTCTATTCCGCATCCCTCTCCCGCGGCTGCCCCGCACAATGCCGCTTCTGCGCCAACCACCTTGTCCACGGACGACACTTCCGGCACTGCACCATGGAGCGGTTCAAGCATCTGCTAAGGGAATTGCCGCCCACTCCCTATCGCCGCGAAGTGCATTTCAATTTCGAAGATGACAACCTGCTCTGCGACATCCCCTTCTTCACGGCAATACTTGACCGATGTAGAGAAGCCTTCCCGCATGTCCGGTTCTCCGCGGAAAACGGCCTCGACTACCGGCTGCTGACGCCGGAGTTGTGCGACGGATTGATCGATGCGGGATTCAGGCAATTTAATTTTACCCTCGGCTCGGTTGCACAGGAGGTACTCGACCGGGCGGGCCGTACTGTACACATGGGTCGATACGACAAGCTGCTCGGTTGTGCGGAAAAACGGTGTATCCCGGTTATTACCTATATTATATGCGGATTCCCTGAGGAGACGAAAGCGTCGATTGCGGCAAACCTGCGCTTCCTGCTGCCCCGCACGACCGTTATCGGGGTCTCGCTTTTCTACCCGGTTCCGGGGTTAGCGGGATTTGAAAACAGGACGATGTTTGATACGTTATCGCCGCAGGTCTTTGCCGGGGCATCTGCGTATCCGTGGAGTAAGCATCTGACAACTGAAACGCTCGTCACCGCATTCCGGCTGTCGCGGTTGATTAATCTGAAGAAAGCTGCGGTAAAAAGTAATGAAGAGGCCGTAGTGGTTGAACGGACGATCAGTACTGGGAGGCTGCATACCGTGGTGAAGGAACGGGGGTATCGGCGTGTCATCGAAGTCCCGCGGCAAAACGCGGAACTGGTGGAAATGGTGGTGGGGCGGGGATGAATCGGTATTTGACTCCCACTCCGGCAGATAGTAAAATTCTTCATATTATAATAGTGGTTGTAAGCGCAAATCAGCATCACGACGTAGTCCACTATTACTACTCTTCCCTGGCTGTCGGCCGATCAAAGGGGTTATTGATCGAATGAATTATTTCTTCTCTTATTGTCATTTTTCCGCCGCGATCATCTATGGTATTCTTGGAGGCATCATCATCTCAAAAGACTGCCGGTCGAGGCTGAACCAGACCTGCGCGAGCGTGCTGGGGTGTCTCTGCCTCTGGAGTTTCTCTTTTTCGTGGATCCATCATCCCGCTTCATCGATCTCCACCGCCAGATTTTTTGAGAATTGTGCGTCGCCGGGCTGGATCTGGTTTTCTTTTTTTCATCTCTGGTTTGCCTGGCTGTACACGCACCGGCGCCCATTCCGTCTGTTCATTCCGTGTGCCGCATTCTTCCTAGCGGTGCCGGTGATTCTCACATTCCAGCAACTGGCGAACAGCGGTCTTGTGGCGGAGCATCTTCCCCGCAGCTACGGGTGGCTGTCGCAATGGAAGCGGTCGATCTGGTCGTATGCCTATTTTGCCTACCTTCCGATCGCCGTTTTCACGGCCTTATACCTCATCGTTGATTATCGCAACAAAACCGACAACTCGATTGTAAGGCGACAGTCGCTCGTGCTCATCATTTCAGGCATGATTTCCCTCGTTGTCGGCAGCAGCAGCAACATCATTCTGCCGTTGATAACGCTGCATCCGCTCACGCCGATCGCCGACGTTACCGTGTTGATATGGGCGCTGGGGCTTGCCTATGTGGCGGGCAAATACCACATGCTCGATATCACCCCGTTTGTGGCTGCGCAACGGATCATCAAGGTGATGAAGGACCTTCTGTTCCTGCTCGACACCCATGGCCGGATCATTTCCGTCAACCCTTCGGCGCTTGCCACCCTGGCATGCACCAACGAGCAATTGATCGGAAGGCCGTTCAGCGATCTCATCGAACGAACCGAAACCGAACGTGTCCGGGTTGCCGATCGTATTAAAGACACCTCATCATCCGGTGAGACGATTCTTGCCGCGGGAACGGGTCCGTTAATTCCCGTTACGCTTTCGACTTCGCTGATCCCGGGAACCGGGATTGTCTGTGTAGCGCATGATATTTCCCTTCAGAAACAGCGTACCGAATCGCTCCGCGAGGCGAAGAAGCAACTGGAAAGCGAGATTTCACGTGCGACCGATGAACTGAAGGAAGCGAACGTACGTTTGCTGCAGGAAATTACCGAACGAAAACAGGCGGCGCTTGCCCTTATGGAAACCGAAGAGCGGTTCAGGGTGATCTTCGAATATGCACCCGAAGGCATCTACCTTGCCGACCGGCAGGGCAACCTCATCGACGGCAACAATGAGGCCCAGCGCATAACCGGGTATACTAAAAATGAATTGATCGGCAAAAACGCATTCGCCCTCGGGATTCTCCCGTTTCACAAGCCCGGCAAGGTCGTCGATAATGCACCGGCAACAAGTCTTCCCTCAGAGACATCACGCTCAAATGAAGTGATTATTATTAGAAAAGATCTGAATGCGGTACCGGTGGAAATCAATGCACATCCCGTGAAAATCGGCGACCGCGAGCTCCTTCTCGGTGTGGTCCGCGACCTCTCACAGCGGAAAAAAGCCGAGGCGGAGGCGGAGGAGCTGAAAAGTGAGCTCCACCATGCGCAAAAAATGGACGCCATCGGACGGCTTGCCGGAGGAATAGCGCATGATTTCAACAATCTGCTCTGCGGCATAATGGGGTATGCCGGTCTGCTCCGCAAACGGCTGCTGCAGCAGCTTCCCGCCGAAGCCGGCACCGTGCAGAAAATCATTGATGTCGCCCGACAGGCTTCGGAACATACCGCGCAACTGCTTGCGTTCGCACGCAAAGGAAAATATCAGATAGCCCTTTTCAACATGCATGAGGTGATCGACGACGTCGTCGGACTCATGGAGCATTCAATCGACCCGAACATACGACTGGTAAAACACTACAATGCGCCTTTGTCAACCGTCATGGGCGACCGGTCGCAGCTCCACAGCGCCCTGCTTAACCTCGGCGTCAACGCGCGCGATGCGCTGCCCGCCGGCGGCAGCATCTCCTTTGCGACGGACATCGTCACCATCGGAAAAGAGCTTGCCCAGAATAATCGTTCCATCATTGAGCCGGGGACCTTTTTTAAAATAGCGGTCAGTGACACCGGGGTCGGAATGGACGAGGAGACCCGTTCGCGGGTATTTGAACCTTTCTTCTCAACCAAGGATCCGGGGAAAGGGACCGGACTGGGGCTTGCGAGTGTTTATGGCACGGTAAAGCACCATAACGGATTTATCGAATTATGGAGTGAGGCGGGAAAGGGAACTACCTTCACCGTCTGCCTGCCGATTTCCGAGGAAAAACCCGTTTCAACGGAAGTGAAAGCGGCTACAGGCACCGGCGAACAGTGTACCGGCAGAATTCTCGTTGTGGATGACGTACACATGGTAAGGGGAATGATAGCCCTCGCATTGAAAGAATACGGGTATACTGTCCATGAGTGTTCGGATGGGAATGAAGCGCTCATCTGGTTCCGCGATCACCATGCCGTCTGTGATCTGGCCATACTTGATTTTACCATGCCGCAGCTTAACGGCAAGGAGTGTTTCAGGACAATGAAGAAACTATGCCCGTCATTGAAAGCGATTATTACCTCCGGCCATGCGATCGACAGGGATATCAACGACCTTCTCAATGAGGGAGCGATTGCATTCCTGCATAAGCCCTTCGAAATTGAGGAATTATCCGCTATGGTTCAACGGGCGCTGTCGGTAAGCAGAGTGTGATACCGGAAACGGTGATGCGAGTCGGAAACGGACGCGGGACCTCACGGGAAATCGACATCAGGGAATATACGTCAGGCATCGTTCGAACCGCCGTACTGTTTTTCCCTTGCCGTCAATCACGGTCAGCCTGATCGGGTACAGGCCTGCGCCTACGGCATTATGGTGCAGATCTTCCCCCCTCCAGGTGATCAGATGTTTCCCCGGGGTGAGGAGCTTGTCAATCCGTTTCTCCCAGACTTTACGACCCATGATAGTGAAAATGGCGATATGCAACCGTTCCTGCGCACCGAGGGGGACCGAATATCTGATGTTGACTATTGATCGTGCCGGATTCGGATAGATCCGGTGAAGTCCGTAGTGGAAACAGCCTGCTGCCGCGACAAACCGGTCGTGCCATCCTTTATCGCCGACTATAACCCATCGGGAGACGACCGAACGGGGTTCGATGGTGATGGTTCCGTCCGTTAAAGAGTTTCCGGACGTCGCATCGAAAAGGTGCGCCGAATACTCTTTGGGAAACGCCCCGACCGTTTCGAACCGGTAACCGATCCGCTCCACCGAATCGGATGCATTGGAAATAAACAGCTCCCTGGCCAATCCGCCCGCCGCATCGCCGGTAATGGAATGCCCGTATTTTTTGCCGGTGTTACGGTCGAAAACGAAGATCCGCAACGGTTCGAAGGTGGGTGAAACCGGAAACACGTTTTTCCCGAGGCCCGGAGCATAACCGCAATAGAGCGCAGGAAGATCGGAACCATAGCCGGTTGTTGCAACAAATTTCGCACTCCAGGAGGGGTTCTTCACTTTTTTGCCGAAATACGGCGGGGCGCTCTCATTACCAAGGGTGGAAGGTATCCGCAGCACTAGTGGGGTATTGTAAGGATTGTAAAGACTGTACCCGCCGCGATCCCTGAATTTCAGGATGGTGGAAGGATCATTTTTATCGGACATTGAAATAATAAACAACTGTCTGGTGCTGTAACGATTGGTAGCAGTATCGCGTGACCAGATATAAAACTGCACGCTGTCCGCGGTTTTTCCGCTGGCGGTCAGAATATCCCTGATGTGCACGCCGAATCGAAAGGGCATGCCGAAATCGGTAAACTGACGGGAAGGAAGCTCAATTGCAAATGTATCCTTGAAGGAAAAAGTCCGCGCCGGGCCGAGATGCAGGGGAGTATTCTTGCGCGTTTTAAGCCAGAGCAGTCTTCCCGGGACCACGGAAAAGAGCGATCGTTTCGTTTTGTTACCGGGTTCGTATTCAACCCACTTGTCGGTGTCGTTGGCGCCGTTTTCATCCGTTTCAACCCAACGGAACAGCCGCATGGTTACCGGGTTGTAGCCGGTGTCAATCTTCGCGACGATCAATGACTCGGGATCATGATGATAGAGTTGTGCCGTGGGGTATACCGGATGCCAGACATTACCCACGGTCGTAATGGCATCGGACTGTTCGCGGAACACCGAACGTGACAGATCGGTAGTATCGCGGTGGACGCCGTCACTGACGACGAGCAGCGCGCGCACGCCGTACTCGGAACTGATGACCCCGGAGAGTTTCGAAATGATCAGAGGGAGTATGCCGGTCGTATCGCGAAGTTCCCCGCTGTCCCGCGCAACGGGTAATTCGCCGCCGTGGCTGTAATAAAAGGTCCATCGGATATTGGCAATGTTGTCGACGATCCTGACGCTGTCCATGAGGTCTCTGTCGACATAGGCGAGTGAATCGATTGTTTTTAAAAAAGTGACGCGGGGTTTGTCATGGTCGATCATTGCGATGAACGGCAATTCAATATTGTTTGTTTTGACATAGACAATTCCCTTGACCGAATCGATGAGCGTCGCATGCTGCACCGTGATGATACCGGCGCTGTCGCGGTAAAGCCGCACATCGTTGATCGATGCGCCGGCGGGCAGGGAATCGATCTTGATGCCTATAAGGAAAGGAGGCACTTGACTGGCTTTAAGTTTAAGGAATCTGAACGGTCTGCCGACGCGGGTGAAACCGGAGGGAGCGGTGAAATCATATACCTCCAGTGTATCGACCACCATCATTTTCTTAAAAGTACTGTCCTTCCACAATACCACCGTGCCGTTGAACGCTTGTACGGTATCGTACTCTTTCAGCGTATCGAAAAAGGACACCACCTGACGGTAGGGATGCCCTATACGAACCGTGCCGTGCGACGACGAGGTCGGCAGCGACCACGCGCCGCCGTGTTTGCGCACAAAAAGCCCTACATGGTAAAGCGTATCGAAACGCAACGGTTCCGAAAGCAGCACCGTCGCGGAGCTGCATGGGAAGTAAACGGTAACAGTCTGCGTACCGTTCATGCTGGTTGGAGCGTTCACGAGATTGTAGGCAATGCCCACTTCGAGTTCCTGCTCAAATTTCGCGGAATCGATGCACCACGAGACGCGGATCGAGGCTGTCATCGAGTCGTATGACAGCGTTGTGATCCGTATCATCGATGTGTCGGGCGGATGGCTGTCGCCAAGACGTACGATACATCCGTTGGCAGGAGAAAAAACGCTGATCGTCCCATCGTTCCAGAATAGGCAGGTCATCAGACCGAAAATGGAGTCGGTTGACGGTAGGGTGACGGTATCGACGAGCATCGACCCTTTAAGCGACGACCGGGGATAACTGCAAAGCAGGGTCGAACCGCCGCTGCTTTGCGGATAGGTCTTCGGAGCATACCAGATGCCCACGGAGTCGCACCAGGGAGCGGGGCTGGAAGTATCGACGAGGTCGATATTGCTGATGAAAATGATGACATCGGTCCCCATGTGGAAACTGCCGTCGAGCCGCAGGGGGTTCTGGCCCTGGTCAAAAGCAAACACCGAGTCTCGTTTGATTATGGAATCGGTTCCGCCGGGGCCGGAAACCACGAGCTTTACCGAAAAAAGACCCGCCTTCGCATAGGTATGCTTCGGATTCGGCATCGTATCGTCGCTCCCGTCGCCGAAATCCCATTGCCGCGACGTGATGACGCCGATCGATGAATCGGCAAAGGAGACTTCGAGCGGCACGGTACCGGTGTGCGGCGAAAAAACGAACCGCGCCACGGGCGGAGCATCGGTGACCCTCACATGGACCGTATCGGTGCTGTCGACGCCGCCGGGACCGGTCACCGTCAGTCGCACTGCGTAGTCGCCCGCGGCGGTATAGACATGCTTCGGATTCTGAATCGTATCGCCGGTTCCGTCGCCGAAATCCCAGTGCCATGACGTAATGACGCCCTCAGATGAATCGGTAAAGGAGATCTCCAGCGGCGCGGTGCCGTTCTTCGGTGTACAGCCGAATCGCGCCTCGGGCGGAAGCGGCCTCACCGTCAGGCTGACCGTGTCGGTACTGACGGTCGCGACCTGATTGGTGATCGAACAGTAGTAGTCGCCCTCATCGGTTTCCTCGACCGCCTCAATGGAAAAGGAATTTGTGATTCCAAGCGACGCCGCCGAACCGGCTTTACGCCACTCATAGCTGCAGCCGGTCGTATCCGCAACCGTCACGGTAAAGGTCGCTTCTTCACCGACGGTCACCGTCGTATCCTGCGGTTGGTCAACCACCCGCGGCGTGTCGAGCACCGTGAGGAGCGCCCACCGCGAGGTATCCGCGCCGTATGAATCCCTGACGATGCAGCGAAAAAGGGCCCCGTTGTCGGTCCGGGTGACTGAAGCAATAGAGTAGGTCGTTGTATCGCCGACCGAATCATCGGGAGATCGTTGCCACAGGTACGAAAGTGTTCCCGACCCCGAGGCGGAAACCCTGAAGCCGGCACTCTGTCCCACGATCAGGGCGGTATCGGCAGGTTCCGATTGAATGAGTCGTATTGTAATTATGGCGTCAACATAGCCGTCCCCGTATTCGAAGGTGCACTTTCTTCCCGCCGGCGCGCTCCCGACGGTCAGGGAATCATTGGTCAATTCTCCCCCGTACGTGACGATCCGGTAGGTTCCGGGTGCGAATCCCGTTGCGGGTATGATGGTGACGGTTCCGTCCAATTCCAGATCATCCGCGATTGCAATCGTATCGCTTATCGATCCCATTTCGATATCGATGCGGGAAGCGCTGCCGAGGGTCAAGTCGCCCAGACTCAGTTTCCCCGGTCCGTCGTTACCGGGAACAATGATGGCGCCCTTGGCGGTTACCGAGCCGGCAATGTTCCCGCCGCCGCCGATCGTCGCACCCGAGGCGACGGTGACGGCGCTGCCCGAAGCCAGAGAGCCGTTGACGATTAAGGTACCTTCGGAAACGGTTGTGGCGCCGGTGTAGGTACAAGCCCCCGAAAGGATCCATTTTCCGGCGTCGTCTTTGGTAAGCGACGTCGCACCGCCGCTGTCGCCGACGGCTGCCGCGAGGGTGTTATCGTCCGTATTGTCGCCGTTGAGAATCAGCCGTCTCGTCCCACTACCCGAAAATCCAAGAGCGCCCGTGTTCGTCAGATCGAGCTCACCGGTCCCGTTCGCAGTTATGGTGTCGCCTCCGTGGATTCCGATGGAAAACAGCCGGTCACAACTCCGTGCAGGTCCCGTGTAGATAAGCGCCGAACTGTCAATTATCAAATTTTCCGCATCACTCGCGGACATCCCCAGATTGCTGCCGGAACCGCCGTCGGCTAGAAGGCTTGTCGAGACTCTGCCTGCATAAATAACCGTCGGGCCGGTGTAGGTGTTGGTCCCGGCAAGCACCAGAGTACTCCTGCCGGTTTTGGTTATACCGCCGCTGCCGGCGACCACCGAATTGATTTTTGTGGTAGTGCTCCTTGAAGTGTAGATTCCCGATCTACTGCCGAAATCGAGCGTCCCCCCGGTGAAGGTGAACCCGCCCCGATTCACAATCATGCTGTCAATCTGCTGCGTACCGCTTACGGTAATGAAATATGAACTATCAATTTCTCCAAAAAACCTTGCCGTATATCCGCGTCCGGGCCAGGAAACAAGCTGCGTTTCGTTGGACGACCAAAAATTGTTCGTCCCCCACGTGCCGTTTCCCGACTGCGTTCCGGAAGAGGTGGAGGTATCCCACGTAAAAATCGCCGTGGAAGTGACGAGCGTCTGGTCCGCCCTCTGGTTCTCATAGCTGATACGCACCCAGTCGGCGGAACGGATGTTACTGTCGAAACGGAATTCATCGAGGGTGCCCTTGAAGTAGCGGGGAAGGCCGTCCCCTATATTGCCGACATCATAGTTTGCGCGTCCGATCTCGTCATTGGCGGCTCCGCCTATTCCCTGTCCGCTTGTGGATTTTGCCGAATCGAGAATGCCATTGAAATATAACGAATCGGTATTATTGCCCCAACTCCATGAGAAATAATACCAAGTGTTGGCGCTGAAAGCATTGGCGGTGGAAGCTAAATAATACCCTGCGTTGTCGTTTTCGATTTTGGTTTCGATCTTTCCCGGAGAGTTGCTCCCAATATTTGGTTCAAAATCCGTTCCGCGAAGACTCAGATAAGCGTTTGTACCGTCATTTTCTTTCTTCCCCCAGATGCCCTGGGTCGTTGACGATGAGGTGAAGTTCCCCTTCGGCCGGAACCAGCAGGAGAGGGTTCCTCGCTGCCGGTCGGGTAGATCGCCGACATGGAAGTATTGCGACGAACCGTTGAAGGCGCGGGCGCGGCCGATAATCCCGGATGCAGTATCGACGGAACCGGAATTGGTGCCGTCATACCCGTTGCCGGTGGCATCGTCGAGATTCCCTCCAAGATGCCAGGCGCCCAGACCTCCGACGGTTGAGCCGAACACCGCCGCCCCGTTGGAGCTGTCGGCAGCATTGGCTTTTCCCCAGTACATGACGATTGACTGTGTATAATTGTTCCCGCGTATCGTATCGATCCTGACCCAGATTTCAGCCGTATCGCTATCGCCTGTGCCGTCCTTCCACCGCTCGATCTGATAGGGGATATGGGTTCCGTCGGTTTTCGCGAACCTGATGTCTTCACCATCGTCGAGCGTCTGGGAAAAGAAACTGAAGTTGCCCGGATTCAATCGCAGAAGTACCGGGAACTTCAGGACGTTACGGTTTATAGACGAACCGGTTGAAGACGTATTGAGCAGAATTTTCTGGGAGTAGCTCCAGTCGTCATAATCATCAGCTTCGCATACCGACGGTGCCAAAGCAGCAGTGAAAATAATCGTTATACAAAGAAAGAATATCCGGCGCATTCGATTCAACACCTTGAAAAAATCCCTTGTCACATCCCTAAAAAATATACCTTTAACGCCTAAGCGAAGCGTGGTTTATGCATGACCGTTTATCACAATCTTTCCGCTGTAAATATTAAAGCGATCAATTGCTTATATCGGGCAATCGACTCGGCTAAAGGTAATATACTTAATTTTATTACAATTCGGCATCGATGTCATCATATTTCATCTCCCGGCCCGCTCTGAGATTCTCCCCGGATACATTTTGGCTTTCCGGCCGTGTAAATTATTTTCTATGGAATAGTCGCTTGATTCAGGCGAAACGACGGGTAATGTTCGGGGTGGAGCAGGTTATGGAAATGGAATTGGTTTTTTTTGCATCTGAAAGATGAGCTAAAGGCTTCTGTTCCGCCCGCCTTCGCCGAAGCGGCTTCGCGCAGGCAGGCGTAGCCCCCGAGCACCCTTCCTCCGCAGTAGCTCTGCTACGGAGGATGGACCGGCGGAGCCGAACAACCAGGACCCGAAGGGGGGCACGCACGTAGCGGGTTGCGGATGCTGTAACCGAACGATTCTTGGAGAAATCGCCGCCCCCCAACACCACAACTCTCCACGGAAGCGTCCCAAATGATGGGGCGCAGCCCCTCAACCAGGAGTATTTATATATATGCCACCGTACGTCAAGTGCCGTTTCACATTCATTTCAAAGGTGCAACGGACGCCACGGCAAGAGAGTCTATCCCTCCCCCGCCACGGTACGGCACCTGAACCGGGGGGATATCATGTATTTTTTCTTTTCTTCCCTTCGATTCGACATACTTTTATAAACACGGTACAATAATGGAACACACAGCACATCAACATAAGGCGCGACGATGCACAAATTATCCGTTCTCCTCCTGCTGACCCTTCCGGCAACGCTCTTCAGCGCTCCTTCCGACGCGGAAATAATCGGCCGTATCAAGAAAGCGACCGTGTATATAAAAGTCAGGCATGCCTTTCCCCTCACCGGCGATGAGGTGACCACCACCGGAACAGGTTTTTTTATAAGCAAATTCGGCCATATCATCACCAATTATCATGTCGTACAGCCGCGGATTTCCATTTACAACCTGAGTGTCCCCGCGCCGGTGGGGGAAATAACCGTCATCCGGAACAGCGGCGCCAAAGACCACAAGGCCATGCCCGCCGCGCTGCTTACCCGTGATGAAGACAACGACATCGCCCTGCTCAAAATCGCCGATACAACCGAGGCACCCTTCATCACTTTTGACATCAAGGAGAAGCTCTTCGAGACCATGCCCGTCCGGGTATCGGGCTACCCTTTCGGCGACCAGTTTACCGTCATCCAGCGCGGACCGGAGATCACCGTAAGCAAGGGCTCGATTTCCGCCCTGCGGCACGACGACCGTGGAACCCTTTCACAGATCCAGATTGATGCGCCGGTCAATCCGGGCAACAGCGGCGGACCGGTGACCGATGAAAGCGGCGGCGTCATCGGCGTCGTGCGCATGATCTACGCGACCGGCGTTAATTTCATTGTACCCGGTCACTTCGTCGATTCACTCCTTGAGGGCATGGCGCTCGACAGCCACGGCAGGGAAACCGCGGCGCTTTCGATCAGCGCCACCCCTTCGGACGCGATCCTGTTCCTTGACGGAAAGCCACTACCACGCACCTCCTCGAAAACAACGGCGGTTCCCCGCGGATGGCATACGATCAGTATCGTAAAGCCCGGGTATGAACAGTGGATGGACGGGCTGGCCTGTAACGACACCCGGACGGTTGCCGTGACGCTGCTGCCGCACAAGAATCTTCCTATTTACATTTCCGGAAAGAAGCAACAGGACGTGAAAAGCACCGAAGCATACATCGACGAGAAAGGAATCATACTCCTGAAAGAGGACTTCGACTCACCGGAGCGATTCGAAAAGTGGGAGCAGTCCACCGGCGGAACGGATAAACGTACATGGTTCCTTGAAAAGGGTACGCTTAACCAGTTCGAAAGCAATGAAATGCTCCACGCCATTTATCTGGGTGATACAACGTGGACCAACTACAGGGTCAGTGCACGGGTAAGAATCACGGATGAGCACGAAGACAGCAGGGCCGGCATTATTTTCCGGGAGACATCGGACGGCTTCTATCTCTTCAGGATTCACCGGGAAACGGACAAGGCACAGATCGCCTACCACTGCAAACAGCCTTTCGGCTGGTTCGTTATCCGGGAAAAAAAGCTGGATGTTGATATCAAGGACAAATGGTATGCAATGACGATTACCGCATCAGGCAACGATATCGCCTGTTTCCTGGATAAAAAATGCGTTTTTGCCGCCAACGCCGAATACTCGAACCGGGGAAGGATAGGATTCTACTCAGTGGAAAGCAAGTCCGCCTTTGACAGTCTGACCGTCTCTGAACTTCCCGAAACCGGTAAAAAAGCCTCTCAAACCTATGAACCTGGAGTTCTCTCCTTCTGGTTTTCCGATTACTTTACCCAAAAGTCAGGCTGGTGGTATCAATACATTCCGGAAAACAATACGCCTGCGCCCTGGCTCTTCGGCAACGGTGGATGCGCATTCTACGATGACAACAAAAAAACGCACTGCTCCGAATTTACCAAATACCTTCTTGCCGACTTCTCCCTGAACCTGCTCCTGTCGCTGGGAAAAGGGGACAACAACAGCTCCTTCGAGCTGTTCTTCAGAAAAAACAAAAACGGAAAAACCACCGTCAGGTTCTCAAACGGCGACGGGAAAATCAGCCTCGTTTCGACAAAGGGAAAAAAGTCCAGAACCTTGAAAAGCGCCTCCCTGCCGGATGATTTTTTCGGCAGTACGACACGCCTGTTTCTTGAAGTAAACGGGGGAAAGCTCTCCCTGGGCACTTCGGAAAAGAAATTCCTGGAATTCAACGGCAAACTCTTTCCCGCGGAACACGGAAGAATCGGATTTGCTGCGACACATGTCCCGTCGGTTGTGCACGAAATGACGATATCTTCCGTTAAGGAGGAGAAAAAACGGGGCGGCCGCTTCTGACATCCGACAAGTGCGATTCGATTCATTCGATGCAATTATGGTTTCCCCCCTCACTCCCCAATCCTCCCCATCAACACCCGCGCCTCCCGGTACCCCGGTCGCAGCGCCAGCGCCGTTTTCAGCGCCGCGGCGGCCTCGCCGGTTCTTTTCAGATGATACAGCGCCGCCGCCCGCCCGTAGTGCGCATCGGCATCGGCCGGCGAAACGCCGCATGCAGCCGTAAACGATGCCAGCGCGTCGTTGTAGGCGCCGCATTTGAGCTGCAGGCTGGCGACATTCCGGTCGATATGTTCCAGCGACGGATGTTGTGCACGCAGCGCCTGAAGCAGTTCGAGCGCCCCGCCGGATTTCCCCTGCGCATCCAGCGCCAGCGCAAGGTTTCCCCGGGCCTCGGGAAAATCGGGCATGCCGGCAATCGCATGCTGCAAATAACCGGTTGCCGCGTCATACTGCATCCGGTTAAAACAGATCGTGCCGAGGTTGTAGTACACCACTGCAATCACCTCCGCCGTCGTCAGGTTCCGCAGCGGGTACAACTCGGTATCGGTGATGGCATACCGCTCCCGGTACCAGTCGCTGCTCATGTTCTCGCCTTTCCGCAGGGTCTCGATATTCATCCGCGTCTTCCCGTCATCGTATCTGACAAAAAGATGCGACGGTGCGAGAACGCCGTGGAGCGGCAGCCCCGCCTTTTCGGCAAGCAGCAGGTAGAGCAGCGACATCCCCACACAGGAGCCCTGCTTCCCGTCAACCGCCAGGTGCGGAAAGAGGTACTGCGCATTGTTCCGGTCGCTGTTGAATGCCATCTCCCAGCAGCCGAAAACAATCGCATTCAATTCATTGACGATCCGCCCCGCGTCGGTCTCCCCGAACAGACGCGACGATAGGGAAAGCGCCGTGCTGTCAAGCATCCGGCTGAACGACGAATCGGAACCGATCTCCGGATCGACGGTTGATTGCCGGTACTCTTCCAGAAGCCGGTGAAGCTGCGGCGAAAGGAGCGCCGGGGGGGCTCCGTCCGGCAATGCGCTCATTGCATCAGACAATCTTGCCTGCCCGTCCGACAGCGCCTCTGCCGGCCGCTCGCGGGAGGCACGGCAGCCGTTCATCGGCACGCCGGCGGCAAGCACGGCAACCACGACGCATGGTCCCAAACGGAGGCGCCGCCGTATCATGACGGTAAGCCCTCTTGTCCGGACGCACCCCTCCGGAAGACACCCCTGTACCTCCCCGCCCGGTAGCGGATCAGCACCCCGAGCACCCGGAGACCATAGGTAACCGGGTTGAGATACGACTTTTCACCCGCGTAGCGTGTCGGAATGGGCAGTTCTTCGACGACAAGCCCCGCGGCACGCGCCGACGCGATTACCTCAAGGTCGAAATCGAAGCTGTTGCTCAGCCGTTTAAAGTCGATTCCATCGAGCATCCGCCTGCTGTAGACAAGAAATCCGCTGTGATAATCGGTCATCGAAAGTCTGAATACCAGGTTCTCGACGGCGGTGAGCAGCTTCCCGGCAGTATACTTGTACCGCGGCATTCCACCTGAAAGCGCGGTCCCCGAAGCGATCCGCGAGCCCTGCAGCAGGTCGATGTTCTCCGCCTCCATCACCGCAACGAACTCCCCGATCGACTCGGGAGGATACTGCCCGTCGGCGTGAAGGCAGGCCGCGTACGCACACCCGTCAACGCGGCACAATGCAAGTCCCTGCTTGACCGATTCTCCGTAACCGCGGTTGTGCATCTGTTGCACTGCGCGGCACCGCGGCTCTTTTACGGCGATTTCATCGATTACCCACCCCGTCCGGTCGCGCGAACCGTCGTTAATCAGGTAAACGGCGTTGACCGAGTCCCAGAGTTGCCGCGGAATACGGTCAACAACGCCGGTGATCGTCGTTTCGGCATTGTAGGCGGGGATGAAAATGGAAACGCCGCCTCTGATCATACGGTTTCCCGGACAATGTCGCGGAAAGCACCGGTCACTTTTCGGCACTTCATACCATATTCCCGTATAAACCCCTCCATTGCCGATCGCAGTGCATCAACCAGCCCGATCTTCGGCGTCCAGCCGAGCGCTCCGGCAATTGCGCCGACGGCGGGAACCCTCCGGTCGGAATCCTCGTACCCTTCGCCATAGAACTCCCGCGACGTAACCGGTTCGACAGAAAAGTTCCTGCCGGCCGCCTCCGGCCGCAATTCCCGGTAAAGATCGATCATCCGCGACGCAAGCGCCGCAATGGTAGTCTCGTTGGCCGGATTTCCGATGTTGAAAATCCGCTGCCGTGAAGCGTGACGGCGTTCAAGAATCAGCATGACCGCGTCAACCGCATCCCGGATCGCGGTGAAGCAGCGCCGGTTTGTTCCTCCGTCAACAAGCCGGATCGACGTATCGTGCAGCAGCGCATCCATGAAACACGCCAGCACCCGGGGCACCCCTTCGCCGTCGATCCCGGGAATGAAATCCATCCTCGGCCCGATGAAGTTGAAGGGGCGGACGATCGTGTACTCGAGGCCGCGCTCGAAACCGTACGCGAAGACGGCGCGCTCGAGCAGCTGCTTGGCGGATGCATAGCACCAGCGCTGGGCGGCGATCGGTCCGAGAAGAAGCGGCGTTGCCGTTTCGTCAAGCAGATGCGAAACGGGAACATGCCGCGGGTCCGCTCCATCGATCGCTCCGGTCAACGTGCGGCCGTAGACTTCGGAGGTCGAAAAATGAATCAACCGGCACCCCGATTCACTGCAGGCCTGCACCAGAGGATAGATTTTCACGAAATTACTCTCGATGACGTCGATCGGCGTATGGGTATAGAGGTACGGATTGCAGAGCGCAGCGAGCGAAATGACCGTACCGCACCGTTCAATGACCGGTCGCATCGCCGCAACGTCATGAACATTCATTGTATGAAAGGTGAGCCTCTTGCGCCCGAGAAAGGCGGCGATTTTCCGCGAGGAAAGGTCGATTCCCTCGACCCGGTAGTCGGTTGCGTCAAGTATCCGTTCCAGCAGATGCGATCCGATAAAGCCGCCGCACCCGAGCAGGGCTATTGTTGCCGTTCGATCATCAGACATGCGGAAATCCCTTTCTGTGAAACAAGAATTGAAACTACTTCAAACCTGAAGGTAACCCGGCGAAATTGAAGGGTCTGTATGCGGCCCGCCTCAACCGCGGTGCCCGCCGGGTCCTTCAGTATGCCGCCCCGATCTTCAGGCTCGCCAGCCTTCGGGGGGCGAAGGTGCCGAACCGCTCTTCGTACGCCGCATCAAATATATTTGCCACCTCAAGTGAAGCCCAGAACCTGTCGCGGATGTCGCACCTGACCTTCACGTCGGTCACGGCATAGAGCGGGATGCGCGCAAGGGGAGGGTTGATGGCTTCTATTTCGGGACCATCCTTGCGGTAATTGATTATGACATCCTTTCGAGTTCCGGCGGTGTTGCCGATATTCACCTTTATATCGTAAAAGTTTTGATACGTACGCCTGCCGACAATGAGCTCTTCACCGGAAACCAAGAGCCTCACCTTGCCGATCGTTTTGGAAAAGGAGATGCCGACGCTCCCTTTATGCGTCGGGATATAGTCGAGCTGAATATCGGTTTCGATATCTCCGGAACCTTGCCCGGGCTGCTCCAGGAATAGTGCCGCCATATCCGAAGCGCTCTCGTTACGCGACTTCTGGAAGACATAGCTTCCCTGAAGCGTAAGAGCGCGTACGATATTCCATTCGATCTCAAGTTCGCTCCCCGCTGACCAGGCCGAACCGATATTCTCGTACGTTACAACGGCCTTGAGCGAGTCATTCACCGTTTTCAGCTTTGCCCACGGTCCTATGAGGTCGCGCATGCTGTTATAAAACAACCCCCACTGGATTTTAACATTTGAAAAGGGGGTGAAATCGGCTCCTCCGTCGGCCGCCCAGATGTATTCGGGATCCAGGTCGGGATTGGACTCGAGGGTGATCGTATCCTTGAGCGGCAGCGGCTGCATGAACAGTTCGGTAAGGTTGGGCGCGCGGAACGCGCGACCGACGGAGCTGCGCAGGCGCACCCGGTCGTTGACCGCCGCCGAAATGCCCAGTTTGGGGGAGACGGCCGAACCGAAGGCGGTATGATAATCCATGCGTATCCCCGGCACGACATGAAACCGCTCCAGAAACGAAATTTCATCCTGAATATATGCGCCGCTGTTGGTGATGCGTTCGGTTGTCCCGCTTTCAATCACTACGTTTTTATTCGTGACGACATCGCCGAAGGCTATCCCGTTCGAAAGGAACTCCCCGCCGACGATGATTACCTGATGCGCCCCCGCACGGAATACTCCCTGCAGATCGGCCTGCAAGTCAAGAACCTCGGATTTCCATGAAACCGGTTGTTTGTTCATCTCGGTTGCATAGGAAGGATGCATCCACCGTACATACCCGGCCGCCTTGAGATCCAGATTATCGTTGACTTTATAATTGACTTGCGGCGCGACGATCATTTTATCGCTCGTGATATCGATATCGATCGTATCGGGAGAATAGCGGGTATACCCGTATCCCAGATTGCTGTTGAAGTAGCGGGTGTGCAGGGCAACCGACAGTCGATCGTTCGGACGCCACCCGACCTTGCCGAACAGCCGCCAGTCGGCGTAGTCGTAATTACGCACGGGGATGAAATAACTTGTATCGGTTTTTGCGACCAGCGCCGAGTCGTCAAGCAGCCAGTTGCCGATGAAGCGGTAACCGCCGTTGACCAGGTAGTGCAGTTTTTCGTTCCCCCCGCTTGACATAAGATCGCCGTTCCAAAGTGCCTGCCGCGCACCGGTCTTTGCCGCTTCGCGGATCGGTTCTTCGTCCGACCAGGCTTTCAGGACGCTGAATGGATAACTCGTCTCGAACATTCCGGCAACCCCCGGCCTGCCGTCGCCCGTTTTCGTCACCACATTGATCACCCCGCCGAAGGCATTCGCCCCGTAAAGGCATGAATAGGGGCCACGGACGATCTCGATGTTCTCGATGATCTCGTTGGGGATTTCGTTGATTATCAGATACGGCGTTCCCGATGCATTGGTCGGTACGCCGTCGACCAGAACAAGAATGCGGGTGGATCCAAACCCGCCCGGTATGCCGCGCATGATGACGTCGTAGGGCACCCCCTCTCCCATGCCCGCATACCGGCAGACCTGCACGCCCGTCTTTTTGGCGATCAGGTCGTTGACATCCTTCGCCGGAGAGAATTCGATTTCCCTGCGCGAGATGACCGTGACGCTCGCCGGCGTTTCGCTGATCCGCCGCCGGGTACGGGTCGCCGAGACGACCATCCTGTCGAGGGACCGCACCTCCTCGGGAAAGACGTTGTCGGAGGGCATCGCTTCATCGGCGACCCGCCGCTCATTGGCGGAAGCATCGGCGGCGGTTTGCCGATCCGACGTATCGGCAGCAGTCTGCTGCGCCGTCGAATCCTGCGAGACAATTTCCTGCGTCAACGTCAGCGTCAGGGCAAACGCCGCGGCGCTCATCACAAGTGACTTCATGGCATCTCCCGTCTCTTTCCGGCCGTCGGTTGCACGACCGCTTTACGTTGTATGCGTTTATTCCGGTCAATTGACGGATTCCTCATCTCAACCGGGAAAATATCTTCCCATTTCCACCGCCAGTTCCGCCGCCGAAAGCTGCCCCGGCGCGACCGGTTTCGTCAGGTACCCGTAAGTAAACAGCGACCCGAAAAGCGGCGCTATAACGCGTGAAAGCGCGCCGAGCGGCCCCATGCCGATGGCCACCAACGGTTCAGGGCATGAATGGGTAAACTGCAGCAGCCGCACGACGTCTTCGCGGCTGTTCGCCATGGTTGCGATCTTGACGATGTCCGCTCCCTGCCGCTTCGCACGGTCGACCATCGAACGGAGTGCCGCTTCATCGGGGGTGGCGGTAAAATCATGCTCGGAGACAATGACGGTCTTTCCCGAAGCGGCGGCAAGGACCTCATCGCTGATCGGGGCGCCGAGTTCAATATCGATGCAGTCGACAAAGGGCATGATCGCCCTGAAGATCGCACACCGGTCGGCTTTCGTATAATCGTTCTCACGGACGGTGCCGATCATGGAAAAGCCGGCTTTAGCGCGGATGCCGCCAAGGTACTCAACGATCCGGTCGATCGGTTGCCGATAACAATCAACCCGCATTTCGAGCAGGTCGGCGCTGCCTTTGAGCTGAAGAAGTTTTTCAACGGGAATGAACTCGTCGACGACGGCGACGATGCGCGGGGTCGTGCCGAGGGTGCATTGACCGATTTTTACCATTGCCGGACCTCCATTTTTTTTCCTATCAATATACTATCCTCTCCCCGCCTCCACCGAGAGCAGCGCTCTTGCCCGGTCATCGAGATAGGCCGGAAGTCCGTTCTGGATACGCCCTATCATTCCCGTTTCCTCCCAGATCTCCGGGCTCTCCATGCAGTAATAAATCGGCGCTTCGGGTTGATGACGGAAAAATGCCTCCTGCATGGCCCGGTAGATTGCCGACCGTATCGGCCTGAAATAGCGCAGTTTGCCGTCGGCGCCGATGATCATCTCACCGGAAAAAAGCGGCAGATGCTGTTGCCGCTCCTTGAGACGGGTTTTAAGGGCGGGATTCGAACGGAAGCCCCCGAGGCTGCACCAGGCGATTTTTTTAACATCGGTGACTGTTTCGTAGATCATATCCACGACCTGCCGGTACTCCTCTTCCCACCCGTCATAATAAAAGATCGGATCAAAATGAAACGCGACATTGAAGCCCATTTCGAGACATTGCCGGGCTGCCTTGAAACGTTCTTCAAGGGAAGCGGTATTCCGCTCCATAAGGGCGATCATCCGTGGAGTATTAAGCGAATATCCGATGATAACCTTTCCCGGTCGTCTGATCTTCGCAAGCGGTGCGACAACCGCGCTCTTTGTTTTGAACTCGACGATCACCTGCGGCCAGGCTTCGAGCAGATCCGCGACGGCGACCGAAAGACCGGTCCGCTCTTCGGCATGAAGGCTGTCGGTAAATTCCCCGGTCCCGAACCGGACAATTCCGGGCCATCGGCTCAGTTTTTCATTTATTTCCCGCCTCAGGTCATCAAAGTTCTCAAAGACGACTCTGCTCTCATTCTCGAAATAGACCTGCAATATGCAATAACTGCAGTACATGCCGCATCCAATCATCGGTGTGATGATCTGATACCCGCAGCAGAGATAACCGCCGGTGGTTCCGGGGCACGCTTTCCAGAATTCGCCCCGATGCGTGGATCTGATGATGGCGGTGCGGTCATTACGCGATGTGGAATCAGGGGTCATCGAGATATTTTCCATTTACGGTCATTCCTGTCATCCGACTATAAAATACATCAGTTCACCCTTCTCCCCGACCTCAGACGCTACAATATTCTCTCCTGATAATCGCAATCGAAAAAAATATCCCAAGAAGGGGCCATTGATACTCAATAGCCTTTTTTTCATGGCGGAAATTATTTTATTCCACGAAATTTTCGCAGGAGGCCGACTGTATGCATATTACGCCGATAAGGTTTTTTCCTATCATTAACTGTCTGATGCTGATGGTTTTTCAGCTTTCCGCCGCTCCGATGATCAAGGTTGACAGCGCCAATTTCGACATGGGGATTATCAAAGAGGGGGCACAGAAGTCTATTAAGCATACCTTTATCGTCAAAAATACCGGTGACGAGACGCTTATCATCGAAAAAGTCAAACCGGGCTGAGGCTGTACCGTGGTCGGGCACGACTCGATCATCCCTCCCGGTCGGGAAGGTAAAGTCACACAGGAAATTACTATCGGACATGGGTATCACGGCACGCTCCGGAAATATATAACGGTTATTTCCAATGCGAAAAACAGCCAGGAACTGAGGCTTTCGCTGGGGTGTACGATTCACGCGGAGCTTGAAATCGAACCGGCGTATATTTCGCTCAAACCAGATAAAAACGGCATGACAAAACAGACACTCACCGTTATCACCGCGAAAAAAGACCTGCAGATTCTCGAGGTGAGTTTCACGGAGCAGGAAAAACCCGGGAACAAGGACAGAACCAACTGGCAGGTAGCGTTGCCGATACTTTTTACTTCCGTAGTAACGAAAATAGACAGTGTCGCCATTGACGGGTATCTGAAGTACCGGCTGGACATTTCTCAAACGTTCAATTATACAACCCCTGTCTATGGCAATTTCACCGTTAAAACAAACCATCCGAAGAAAAGAGAGGTTGCCATTAACGGCGTTATTCATGAACTGGGGACTGGAGGGCAATGACGACGCCGCACAACGATTCGCTTTCCTGAATTTACGGATCATTCGATCAGCGTGATGAAAGAGGTTTGATACTACAGGCACTTCAATGAACTATGCCCACCTTTTCGGTCCCGTGAGGTCGCGCCGTCTCGGCAGATCGCTGGGGGTCGATATGATACCCTTCAAAACCTGCAACTGCAACTGCGTCTACTGCGAATGCGGCGGTGCGTGCGCTGTGGACAGCGAGCAAAGGGAATACGTTCCCGCCGCCGAACTGACCGACGAACTGGATCACTTTCTCGGCGGCAATCCCGAAGTCGATTACGTCACCTTCGCCGGAAGCGGCGAGCCGACGCTCAACACCGCCCTCGGACCGGTTATCCGGTTTGTCAAAGAGCATTTCCCCTCCCTCAAAACGGCGCTGCTCACCAACGGCACGCTGCTCCGTCTACCGGAGGTGCGCGACGCGATCCTGACCTGCGACCTGGTACTCCCCTCGCTCGACGCGGTCTCCGACGCCGTATTCCGCCGTGTCAACCGTCCGCACCCCGGCTGCGACATCCGCCGTATGATCGACGGGCTGCGCGCCTTCTCCCGGGAATACAAAGGACAGCTCTGGGTGGAGGTGTTCATCGTGCCCGGAATCAACGATACGCCGGAAGAACTTTCACGCATCAGGGAAGCGCTGCGTGAAATCGCTCCGGCCCGCGTGCAGCTCAACAGTCTCGACCGTCCCGGTGCCTGCGCCTGGGTGACGCCCGCCACACCGGAGCGCATGGCCGCGATCGCCGACGCGTTAAAACCGCTGCCAATCGAAATCATCTCCCGGAAAGCGCTTCCCGACGGCGCAGCGCTGCCCCATCCCGTAAATCTCGACGGCACGATCCTCCATCAGCTGCAGCGGCGTCCCGCCACCGTCGAGGAGATCGCCGTCATGTGCGGCGCAACAATCAACGAGATCACCGCGACGCTCGATACTCTGGCCGCGCAGGGCAGGCTTGCCGCGGCGACGATTGACGGGAGGAGGTTTTATTCCGTGCGCGCGTAGGCGCGCGCAGTTCGCATCCAGATTATGGAGCAGACGCCCCCGCTTCTTGTCTTTTGGAAGATTGATAAATTGGATTCAGGGACAAATGAAAACGTCGGAAATCACGTTTCGACATGCCGGTTCTCGCACCGGCGGGCGAGGCACTTTTTTTCTGCAGCAAAAAAAGTACCCAAAAAATGCCGCCCACAGCTTCGCCTCATCGAGCTGCAAGCGGGGGGCCGTTGAACTCGGGCCTGCAAACTGCCGCAGGCCCTCAAACAGCAACGGCCTCTAATCCGCTTTCGGCTCGGGCTCCGCTGATGGGTAAGAAAGAGAAACATTTCATTTCGTCATGCCGGGACCACCCCGGCCAACAGGGCGATTCCGCCACCCCTCCGCAATATTTCTAATGTCCCCTCCATGCAAATTCGATATAATTAAAAGACTTATGCAGCACTCTCTGTCAGGGACCCGAAGTTTCATCGTGCCGTTATTGCGACGAATAACAGTGATCGTACTCGCCCTGGCGGCCGCGCTCTCCGCACAACACTTCGACTGGTTTACCGACGTAAACGGCGAGAACAGCGGGCATACCGCCTGCGGTTTTCTCAACCTTCCGCGCTCCGCGGCCGCACTCGGGCGCGGCATTGCCTCCTCCCCGGGAGGAATGGATGCGACCGATCTTCCCGATTTTACCGCCAACTCGGCCCTGCTCGAAAGGTACTGTTTTGCCTTCACCCATCTCGAATGGCTCATGGGTATGCGGAAGGAGTATCTCGGAGCGCTCTTTCCCCTGCTCGATATCGGCACCTTCGGCGGGTATGCGCAGGTCTTTACACCGGGAGCCATCGACAATGCGCGGGATATCGACGAACAGCCCTCCGATCCGAAATACGTTGAATATTCAATCGGCGCCTCGTATGCCCGCGGATTCTTCGATAATCAATTCAGCGCCGGTTGCGCACTCGCCTTTGTCGAAAGCCGCATCGAAGAGCTTGCCGGGAGGACCGTAAGCGGCAGTGTCGATCTGCGGTATGCGCCATTCTCTTTTGTATCGACGCATTTCGCTGCGACCTCATTCGGCAAGGCGGTGTCCTACAGCGGGAGCACCGCGGAACCGCTGCCCGCGGAGGTCATGTGGTCGGTGCTCCTCGAGCCCCTTCCGGCGGATCTCCCCCTGAAGAAACTGTTCGACTTCGACATCGGCATCGGCGTGCGCAAGACATCCGACGAACCGGTCATCGCCGGCATCAGCACCGAAATCGCGACCGGCATCTACTTCCGTCTCCGCGCGGGCTACGAATACACCAAAGGCGCCTCTCCATCGGTAAACGGTCTTTCGCTCGGCGCAGGGATCGAGTGGAATTCCTTCGACCTTGACGGCGGGTGGCGGTATCTCTCGAACGAATTCGGTCCGGTCTGGGCGCTGTCGGTTGCCTATGAGCGGGAGGAGTTGAAAAAACGGACCGCTGAGGATTATTACGAAATCGCCGTGAAGTATTATAAAAAGCGGCGATATACCCTCTGCACCATCAACGCGAAACGGGCGTTGCGGCTTGATCCGAACATGTGGAAAGCCCATGCACTCTTGAGCCGCGTCAAATCGGACATACTCCGCAGCAAACGCCGTGAAATCGCAATTATTTACACCGGGAACGCGCAGGGAAACTTCACCATCCCGTTTGAAGAGGGCGTCCCGGGCGGGTTCGCCCGCCAGGCATCGGTCATTGCGTCACTGCGCGGACAGTTTCCGCTCGCCGTCGCCATCGAAGCGGGTAATATGGTCACCCCGCAGATGCAGCAGCCCCGCCTCTCGTTTGTCGGATCGTACCTCGATCACATCGCATACGACGCGATCGGCTGCGGCGCCGGTGAGCTGGTATACGGAATTCCGAAAGTTCTCAAAACGGCGTCCTCCCATCCGCAGTTCATCTGCGCGAACGTCCTCTCGACACCGTCGGGCGTCGTGCGGCACCGGATTATTGAACGTGAAGGATACCGTTTCTTCGTCGCCTCCTACATCAATCCGTCGATCCTTCCGGAAGGTTCGCGTCCGCTCCTTCGTCCACTCGACGGCGCCGAACTGCAGCAGGCTGCAAAGGACTGCGACCTCCGTATTCTGATCGCGCACGACTCATGGGAACAGCTGTCGGCATCACGGTTTGCGGGCTTCGACATCATCATCTGCGGGAACCTCGAGCAGCGTTTCCCCTCACCCATGAAACTGGGGAAATGCATCATACTCTCCGCCGGAAGCCGCGGGCGGTATGTCGGCAATCTTATCGTACGTTTCGATGAGAACCGTCATGTAATTACCATGGAAAACCGGCTCATTCCGCTCCAGTCCGGCATCACTCCCGACACCGCCGTCGCGCGGAACATCGCGGCATTTTCAACCGCCGCGGCGACGGTGACGCCGTCTCCAGGCGTGCGTCAGCCGTCGGAAGGGACCTTTGTTTTCATCTCCGATCGCGACGGTAAAGTATCAATCTACCTTAAAGTGACCGATCGGATGGCGGAATTTCCTCTCACGCGTTCGATCGCCGACACCTGCGACCATCCGGTGCTTTCGTTCGCGGCCGGGAGAATAGCCTGCCGCGCCTCCGCGGACAGTTGCCGGAGGCTTCTTGTCATGCGGTCCGACGGTACCGGCCCGCGCTACGTCGCCGACGGCATGCAGGTGCGCGATGCCTCCTTCACGCCCGACGGCGTATGGCTCTACTATGCGGCGGCTCCCTGCGGCGACACGGTGACCGATCTCTACCGCGTCAAGTCTGAAGGCGGGCCTTCCTTTGCGGTGATCGCCTGGCCGCAGGCGACCGAAACAGCACCGGTCTTCTCGACCGACGGCTCCATGATGCTGTTCGGGTCAGACCGCGACGGAACGATGCAGCTCTACCTTACCAACCCGCAAGCCGAACAGCCGCTGCGCATCACCGACGAAGCGGCCAATCATACCTCTCCAGCATTCAGCCCGGACGGCGCCTTCATCGCCTACCTCTCCGATGCGACCAATTTCCGCGGCCGACGCGACCTCTGGCTCTTCGAGCGCAACGGCGGCACGCACCGCCGCATCACCCAGCGCTC
>JAFGIW010000122.1 GCA_016929415.1 Chitinispirillaceae bacterium
CCTGCCTGCGCGTCCTACCCTCCGCAGTAGCAACTGCTACCTGCCTTTGCCGAAGCCGGCTACGGCGAAGGCGGGCAGAGGGTGGTCTTCAGCAACCACCCTCTGCCCTCCCGTGCCGCCCGCGGAGGTTTCGGATAAGAGGGAGCGACTTGTTTGAGGGCCGGGCTTTACCGGCCCGAGTTTCGCGACCTCCCGAAACCGGAGCGAAAAGGCGGGAGTGCCGGGCGGCATGGGGTTCCAAGGGGAGATTGCTGCAGATCTCCCCTTGGCCGGGTGCCGGGGTGGAACTCCCGCATCAGTAAACTTGATTCCCGTAAGATTGAAGAAATGTAATCTGCAATAAAGGGGGTATTGTGCCCCTTCAGGGCTTTTGTAAATCGCATCAACGCCCTTACCCGGGCCTTCAGCGCTTATCGGGGTAGGTCAACGATATCCTGACTCGATAGCAGGGGCGGTTCGCGAACCGCCCCTACGAAATGTTCAACCCATTTGCCGGGGTGCGCGCACTGCACCTGATAATTTAGATTGCCGGAATAGTGAGAAAATGGAATCAAGAGATTATGATAAAAAATATCAAGCTCCGCGCTTCAGCACGAACGGTAATACCTCACCCGTTTCCAACGTGTTTCGAGGTTGAGTCCTTTCAGGAGGAGATACAGCTTGAAAGGATTGATTTTCGTTTTCCCGTAGCGCTCCTGTTTCAGGGCGGCGCCGATTTTTAAAAAGGAGAGCGGGCCGTTGAGGGCTATGATCGACTTGATTTTTTCGGGCAGCGGAAGATCCTCGTAGGATTCCCCGTACAGCGGGAAAGAAGTGGCGCCGTCGCCGGTGTCGGCGGCCGCAGCAGATGGACTGTCAAGCATGGTCCGGATCACCCCGAGGCAGTCGGTGACGGTTTTTTGCGCATCGATGACATCGTTGAACTGCAGGAGGTAAAAGCTTTCCTCGATCTCCTCCTTCATCGCGCAGATGAGCAGGTGGCCGTGCTGCGCTTTGATGAGCCTTGCCGCCACCGCCAGAACACCCCAGCCCGCGCTGCCGACCAGGGTCGTATGCTCGAAATCGATGATGAAAAACCTGACGCCGAATTCGAGCATCGAAATAAGCTGTTGATGAAAATCGTCCGAATTCGACTGGTCGATGAATCCCGCCACCGAGCATATCGCGACAAGGGCGGAGCCGGCACGTGACTCTGATATGGTAAGCGATGTTTCCTTGCCGAGCGGAATCGTCCTGATGGTGACGGTTTCATTCTGGATGGCGTCGGCGGCTTCGGGTTTCCGCCCGGGGGCCTCGATGTGCGGCTGGGGCGGGAGGTTGCCGTATTCCGCTGAACGGTCTTCGTGCTGTTGATGCATGGGAATCGGTGAAACGCCGGTGCGATCAACGGGTGGTTGGCGGTCGGAAGCGGCCGGAAGCTGTCGTGAAACGCTGTCGTCAATAAGGGACTCCCGGGCGGGCGGGGCGACGATCGGCCGGGATGGGGAAACCGGTTCGGGGCTGTCCGTTTTTTCGGGAGGCGTCGTCAACGGCATGGTCAATGGAACAGTGCCGGCGTCCGAAGATTTTAGAGGGGGCGGCGGAATCAATACGGATGATGAGCCCGAAATAATTTCCGTTTCCCGTTCCTCCGGGAACGTTTTCGGCCTGATCTCCAGAGTTGAGATGCTTTCCGGTGGCTTAAACTGCCGGATTTCAGGCTTTGTGTCAATTTCACTCAGCCGTTTCCACTTCCCGTTGATCTCGACTTCGCCATTTAAAACGTGATTCAGCAAATAGCGCTTGGTTTTAAGTGCCTCAGTGCGGGGAATCCAGGCGCCGTTTGGTCCGAGCACCTTACCTGAAACAATCAGTTTATGGACTTTTTCGATCGGGTTCATCGGATAAAACACCTGTAAAAGTTTTTGAAGCTTGATTGGTCCGACCGGTACGATTGATTACTGCAAACTCTGATAAGCATCCTCTTTATTCGATCGATAACCACCTGTTATTGCGGCCGCCGGGTGTTTATCCTATAAATGACAACAATAATATGGTCTGTTTGTATTATACCATGAATTTTCATTGTGATCCAGAACAAGTAGCAGGGCTGTACCGGCAATGAAGAGTGCCAGCAGGCTGAAAAGCAGGGCGGAAAGGGGGAGAATTTTCTGCCACGGACTTTCGTGAAGGCCTTTCAATGCTTCTTTTGCACCGATTTTTTCCAATTGGATAACCGCATAGGCGGCTTCATTCGAGTCGGGAAATTGTCTGATGATTTCCCGGTAAAGGCGGCACGCCTCTTTAAGGTCGTTCGATTCATAATGACACCGGTATGCCGAATGATAAATCTGGAGCGCGGAACTGCCGGTAATATCCTGGGAGGGTGTTTGCATAATCGTGCTTATCCTGTCATGTAGGCCCTGAACCGTTTGTAATCGGTATCAAGTCCGTTTCGAACCAGTGCCTGTCTGAGTGAATGTTTCGTGATGTCGGGTAAAACTTCTTTCAACCGGACCAGAAGGTTCTCTTCTGAAAGGAGGGGCTCAGAGCAAACGATGTTGATGAGCAAGGAGTCGAGGGATCCGGGATTTTTTGAAGATCCGGATGAAAAAAACATCGCTTTTTTCTCGGGAGGCGTTGAAGATGCTGGGCTTTTTTGCGGGGGGAGCGGGAGTTTTTCAGGTAACAATGGATCAGTCGTTTTTACGGTCGCCGGTGCAACGGTTCTAGGTGCCGGTGGGCCGGGTGGGGTATCGTTAACCACCGGAAAATAGACTTCGGTGGCGGAGGGCGTTTGCCGGGGTGGTTCAGGGGAAACAAGAAAGTGCTGTTGCGACCGGTCATGGGAAAAATCCGGGAAAATTTCAAATGTCGGAATGGGGTCGTTGTGGGAGGGGGGGGGAAAAGCCTGCTGCCTGACCGATGGAATATCGGCGACTTCGAATGAAGCGGCTTCCTCATGATTCTGCACCGGTTCGCGTTCCAAAAAGACAATATCAGATTCGGGTACCATAAAGGCTTCGACAGATTGCGCTTTTTTTTTAGGAACCGAATTTGAATTATTCATATTCTTGTTTTGCAGATATCCCGGAGGTAGTGTTTTCAATCGTCGAGACTCCGGGAGAAGCATACTTCAATGAGGTGTAGATATCGCTCTGGAGTTTGGGACTTCTTCCCGAATCATATAAGGTTCACGGTACGTTTGTACTTCAAATATACCAAATTATCAGGTACTCATCAATTTTTTATTTGAAAGGTAAGGCCGGCCGGAAAAGGGTGTTTTTATATGAAAGACGGTAAAATAGTAGTTGTTCTTTATTGAAAGATGCTCTTTCTATTATATTATATAAAATTCAACTAAAAGACGGCTGACCAATTTCCCCGCTCTACAACACGAACTTGCGAGGCAGGGGGAGTTATTCATCGATTATATTTATGCCCGTGTGCATCTTTCATTTGAAAGGATATGCATGAAACGTCGTCTACACCACCAACTGTTCATGTGGTCGATGTTTCCCGTAATGGCGTTTCAGGCATTCTCCCAGGCCAACCTGATTGTCAACGGCGACTTTGCAGATGACTCAGGATGGAACAGTCTCGGACAGTACAACGGAGGACAGGGTACCGGCGCCGTCGCGAACGGGGTTTATATCATCACAATAACCGCACCCGGTACCGAGACGTGGTCCATCCAGTTT
This sequence comes from Chitinispirillaceae bacterium, assembly GCA_016929415.1. Taxonomy (GTDB): domain Bacteria; phylum Fibrobacterota; class Chitinivibrionia; order Chitinivibrionales; family Chitinispirillaceae; genus JAFGNB01. The sequence goes on from JAFGIW010000122.1 coordinate 3,681, forward strand.
ACCCAGACCCGCATCGCCCTCGACAGCGGGAGCGCCTACATGTTTTCGTATGATCTTTCCTCGACCATCGAGAGAACGATCGAGGTCAGTCTCACCCGCAATGGCGGCGATTATGCATCATATTCGGGCAGGGACACCCTGAACATCAATCCCCAGCTCCGGCACTTCGAGCGGGTGTTCGTAATGCGGCGGCCCACCGATCGCGATGTGCGCCTTGAATTCAACTGCGGAAAGGCGGGGGGGGACGTGAGGATACGGAATGTCCGGCTCGTCAAGTATACCGATCCGCTCCTGCGGGTTGCTGCGCCGCGGGCGGACGCACTGCTTTACGAAGGAGTACCGTTTACCGTCTCGTGGTCGAGCATCAACATCGACGGGGGGGTGAGGGTCGATCTGTCGGTTGATAACGGCGCCACCTGGAAAACGGTCGGTGCTTTGTCGGTGGATACGGGCTCCATTGTCTGGACCCCGGGTGCGCTCTATTCCCCCTGGTGCCGTATACGGGTGTCAAGTGAGAAGAACAACGAGGTCTTCGCTTTGAACGAGGGCCCCTTTGAAGTCGCGCCGCGGCGGGAGAAAGTCCGGAACGGAACGTTTACCGGCTCGTCGGAAAAGTGGAGCTTCGGCGTCCACGGGGGCAGGGCGACGGGGGGAATCGTCCGCGACACTCTTTATCGGATTGCTGTCGAGAACAGTGCCGACGATTACTGGCAGATCCAGCTGACGCAGAACGATATCCTGCTTGAAAAAGGGGTGTCCTACCGGTTTTCGTTTACTGCATATGCGCAGAACCAGACGGATATTAAAGTAAATGTCGGCATGGACCACGAGCCCTATTCCAGCTATTTTGACACGACAAAATGGATCGTCACGCTCACCACCGGCCCGAAACGGTATTCTTTCTTTTTTACCATGAAAGAGGAGAGCGATTCAAACTGCCGTCTTGAATTCAATTGCGGAAAATCACGGGGCGATATCTTCATTGATGATGTCACGCTGGTGCCGCAGTATATCGTGTCGGCCCGCACCGGCGATTGGTTTCATCCTGCAGCCGTAGGGAAGCGGACGCTGTTCCTCATTACCGGCGTACGCCCGGCGCGGGAAGGGACGCATGACAATGGAGCGTTCCGTGAGTCGGGGCGGCTGATCGACCTGAAGGGAAGGACCGCCGGCGCGGCGCCGGGGAAAACAGCGGTTGACGCGCATCGGCTGGCGCCGGGCTTCTACCTGCTGAGGAGGAATCATTGTCTGAAGTAAACGAACGAACCGTCCATAACGGCGTTGCGGAGCGTTTGAACCTGTCACGTGGCGGGAGCGGCGTGTGAAGAAAAGCGTTACCGCGTTACTCACCGTAATGGTTCCCGCTGTGTTCAGCGGGGGTTTCCACCCTGCCGCGGCGCCGGGAGACGGCCGGCTGGTGATCCGGAACATCCCCGACAGCACGGAAATCTTCGTGAACGGCCTGTCGCGGGTACCCGACGGAAACGGCGTCGTTCCGATTGCACCCGGACCGCTCCTGCTGGAGATCAAGCGACAACACGTGGTTGTTTATTCGACGTTTTTCGCCGTCGATTCATCGGCGCAGAAGACGATACCGATCGAGTGCATTGACGATTGCGCTCTTCTTCACGTGATGACCGAACCTCCCGGTGCGACGCTGTCGATGAATGGAACTGTTTTGGGTACCACGCCCTATCTGAACCGGTTTATCAAACCCGGGAGTTATTCAATCATGGCGACCTATCCGGGATATATTCCGGTGATACGCAGGGTTGAGCTGTCGGCCGATTCGTCGCCCCTTTTTTCGTTTCAAATGGAACTGACCCTGGCGGTGAAAGACTCCATCGCCACGGCAAAACGGGCGTTCCATCGCCGGCGACAGGCAATCCAGAGCGCGGTTTTCGGCGGTGCGGGCATCGCCATGGCTGCGGCGGGGGCCTGGTTCGACACAAAAGCGATCAGGTATCTGGACGCGGCGCAGGACAATTCGAAAACCTATACGGATGCGAAGAGCAACGATGAGTGCCGGCGTGCAAAGGATGCCTATCAGGACAACCGTGACAATGCGAAAAAGCCGATGGTGTACAGGAACCTCCTTTACGGGGCGGCGGGGGCCTGCGTGATAGGGTTCTATCTGTCGTTTGTTTTTTGAACGGGTGCGGGAATGCGCCGCCCTTTATTTGCATAAAGAAACAGGGGAACCGGGTGGAAACGGCATGACGATGTCGCGAAAAAATGCGGGTGTTGCGGGGAGGGTCGCGCCGGCCATCGCCGCGGCGGTGATGGTCGCCTGTGCCTGGATCGGCCCGGAACGGGAGTGGGACAACCCGTACGACCGGGAGGGAAGCAATCCTGCAGACGCTCCGGCGATCACGAATATGTATCCCGACGGCAACACGGTGGTGCCGATCAACGATTCGCTGCTGATGGCCGTCGAAGCTTCGGGTGAAAACGGGTATATCACCGGGTACCGATGGTTTTTCGACGATGAAGACGGGTTTGTCACAACCGACCAGGGCATTTACAGCCGCGCATGGGGGATCGGCGACACCGGCGTCCACCGGGTAATGGTCCGGGCGGTGAATGAATGGGGGATGATCTCGGATCCCGAAGAGTTCACGGTGACGGTCCGCGGTTTCGCTCCGTACATCGTGACCGCCGTTACCGATACCGTGGTGGGTCAGAGGGCGGAGGTGGAAAAGAACCTTTCCGCAGGCGATTCCAACGGCGTCATAACCATGTATTTCTGGGGAAGCGGAGAAAACGGCTGGGATGACAGCGCCGCGGCGGGTGATACGGAGGCGGTGACGGAATCCTTCGCCAAGCCCGGGGGGGGAGCTTTACAGGTACGATGGGCGGCGAGGGACGATGACGGGCTTTTCGCGCTTGACACCTTCATTCTGTTTTTCAACCGGGGGCCCGACTCGGCCCGGCTCTCCTGTCCGTCATCCGGCGACACGGCTCATTTCCTCTCCTATGACATCATCAAAAATATCGGCCGGATTTCATGCTCGTTTTCCGTCAGCGATCCCGACAGCCTCGATACGATGACCTATGCTTTTTCCCTGGGAAAAACAGCGGCCGATACCGCGCTGTTCTATCGGGGCAGGGATACGGCGGTTATGGTTGAAAATATCAGCCCTTCAACCGCCTATTACTGGAAACTGAGTGTATGGGATCTTTTCGGCGACAGTTGCCGGGCTTCCGGAGAATTGGTCACCGCACCGCCGCCTCCGGCGCCCGAGGGCATGATTCTGCTGTACAGCGCCGGGGTCTTCTTTCAGATGGGACAGAGCGGGTTCGACAGCTCCGAGGCGCCGGTCCATACCGCGGGCTTCTCCTCCTATTTCTGGATCGATGCGACCGAAGTGACCAACGGGGCCTTTGCCGTCGTTATGGGAACGGCGGCCCCGGCCGCCGACCGGAACATGCCAGTAGTCAACATTTCATGGTTCGATGCGGTGCTCTACTGCAACGCCCGCAGCAAACGCGAGCGGAGAGACACGGTGTATGCGTATGAGTCGCGGACGGGTGAACCGGGAGGGATGTCGGTACTGACCGGAGTGAGCCTGCGACCGGTGGCGGCCGGGTATCGTCTCCCCACCGAGGCGGAGTGGGAGTATGCCTGCCGTGTCGATTCGCTGACGCTGTTTTTCTGGGGGAACGACAACCTCGAGGCGCCGGCATATGCATGGACAAGAGAGAACAGCGGCGATACGGTGCATATCGTTGCGGTAAAAAAGCCCAACCGACTCGGCCTCTACGACATGGCGGGCAATGTTTGGGAATGGTGCAACGACTGGTTCGACCCGCGTTACTACTCTACCGCACCCCCGCTCGACCCGATGGGGCTTCAAACCGGTACGGAACGTGTCATCCGGGGCGGAAGCTGGAAACATTCGCTTTATTTCGCCCAGGCCGGCACCCGCAGCAGAATGGCTCCGCAGAGCGCAGCGAATACCGTGGGCTTCAGGACGGTGCTGGTGGTGAGATGAGGGTAAGGAATGCGCACTACGCGGCGTCTCTTTTCAAGTGGCTATTCGACGGGGATGGCCATCGGTTTCCGGGCGCCGGAAAAATAAAATATTGACGCATGATACATGCAAAAAAATCCCATGAAGGACAATGGCCGATGAAACAGATTGCAAAACGGGTCAAGATAGTCGCGACCATCGGTCCGGCGAGTTCATCGCCGGCGATCATCCTCTCGCTTATAAAGCGTGGCGTCGACGTTTTCCGTCTCAATTTTTCCCACGGCGACCACCGGGTGCATCGTGAGACGATCGGCATGATACAAAGGGCTGCCGCGGTGTCGGATGGAGAGGTGGCGGTTATGGCCGACCTTCAGGGGCCGAAGATCAGGACGCTCGCCACGGAAGGAAACCGCACCATTTCGGTGAGAACCGGCGCGAAGGTATGCATTACCGGCCGCAGAGTCCCCTGTACCGGCACCGTTATCGCCGTCGATTACCGCAATATTGCTGAAGAGATCGGGGCGGGTCGTGAGATCATGATCAACGATGGAGCGATCCGGCTGAAAGTGACGGCGAAAGAGCCGTCGGGGGACCTTTCGGCGAAAGTGCTCTTCGGCGGTGAGTATGCATCGCACAAAGGCGTTAATTTTCCCGATGTCGATCTGAACATTCCGTCGCTTACCGCCAAAGACCGCCGCGATCTGGCATTTATACTCGAACAGGATGTGCAGTACATCGCACTCTCATTTGTAAGAAAGGCGGAAGATGTGAAGGCGCTGCG
>JAFGIW010000123.1 GCA_016929415.1 Chitinispirillaceae bacterium
ACCTCGAGTTACTATGCCGAAGATGCGCTTCTCGGTCAGGGATGGACCGCACTCAAGGCGCGCCAGTGGACCGATTGTATCAGTACCGGATCGCTTCTGACCAAAACAACCAATAAAAAGGTATTGAAGTGCGAGGGTATGCTGATACGGGCTTATGGCCATCTTTTACAGAAAGATTATTCGCAGGCGCTCGGGGTACTCAAAGATGCCAACGAGATGATCAGGCCGCTTACACAGCTTTCCGACGACACGCTTAATTATGCACGCATGCAATACGAAAGCAACCGCATGTCGTTCAACTTTCTCGCTGAGAAGGTTGAAAATATTTCCAAGGCGGGGCAGACCTCGGCTATCGCGGCGGCTACCGACAGCCTTCATCTTCAGCAGATCAATTTTGTAACCCAGTTCAAGGAATATTACACCTTTGCCGATGAGTTCAAACGGACCTCGTTTTTCACCCGCTCGGCGGACGCCGTTCGTGAGGATATAGAATATGCATTGGCGACGGTTCAGAAGATCGTCGGAGGGCAGGGTATCCAGAAGGTGCAGAAAAAGGCCGAGGAAGAGGAACAGCAGCTCAATCAGGAAATTGAAAAACTCCAAAAAGAGATGGAGCGGCTGCAGCAGGAGAACCAGTAAGGCGTGATCGGATGAATTTTCTGGATCTTGTCCGTCAACGTTTTTCGGTCAGGGGGTATCTCGATACCCCGGTTGAGGAGGAAAAGATCCGGTATATTTTCGAAGCGGCAAATTACGCTCCGTCCGCGTGCAATAATCAACCGTGGGTGTTCATCGTTATCCGCGACCGACATTCACGGTTTCGTCTTGAAAAGATCTATAACCGGCCGTGGTTCCTTGAGGCGCCGGTAATCATTGCAGCCTGTTGTGATCGGAGCGTTTCCTGGCGAAGAAGTGACGGGAAAGATTATGGCGATATCGACATTGCCATAGCATTCGATCATCTGACACTCGCAGCAACCGAGCAAGGGCTTGGGACCTGCTGGATTGGCGCCTTTAATGATCAGGCAGCCCGGTCGGTACTGATGCTTCCCCCTTCAATCGATCCGATCGCTTTCACCCCGCTTGGTTATCCATCCCCCGATAAACCAAGAAAGGCGCGGAAAAAACTCGATGAAATAGTTCATTGGGAATTTTTCGGAGGAAAGAGGGCTTAACGGTGTTTGTTACGGGATTTGTATGCTTCCATCTACCATGCCGCTGATCAGTGCAACCGTACTGCATTCCGATGAAAATCTGCTGATCCTCAATAAACACCCCGGGATATCGGTTATCCCCGGCAGGGGGGACGGACGGGTTCTTTCTCTGCGTGAGCATGCGGAACGGTATGCAGGCGGAAAACTCTTCGTCGTGCACCGGATCGATCATGAGACCAGCGGTATTGTCGTATTCTGCCGCAATGCGGCAGCGCACCGGTCAATAAGCCTTCAGTTTGAAAGAAGAATTGTCAAGAAAGAGTATCACGCTGTGGTAATGGGCACCATGGAGGGTAGTGGAGAGATCGATGCGCCGATATTTCCCTTCGGTTCCGGACGGATGGGAGTACATGAGAAGGGGAAACCGTCGCGTACCTGCTTCGAGGTCAGGGAAAAATTCGATGAAGCAACGTTGCTCAGTATCGTTCCCGTTACCGGGAGGCGTCACCAGATCCGCGTTCATTGTTATCATCTTGGACATCCGGTTCTGGGAGACCGGCTTTACGGTCAACAGCGTCCTGTCGGAGGGATAGAACGGTTGATGCTGCACGCAGCATCGATTACTTTCGCCTACCCGCATAAAAATGATTTCACGGTTACTGCTCCGGTGGATGAAAACTGGAGTAGGATCGTACAGGGATTAAGGAGTGGCCGTGAAATGCGATGATCGGAACTGTAACGCCCAATCTCTGCATGAGTGGACGACTCGTGCCGGAGGCAACCGGGGCGGTACCCGCTTTTTCGAATGGATCATTACTGCGTTCGGCCTCAATCCTGCATACGGGGTGCTCATTTTTGTAGCTTGCCAGTATGCGCTCCTCGATAAAAAGGTCGTCGATGCCATAAGAGATTTCCGGGCGCACGTGGGTTTTTCGACAACACCGGCCGATCTCTTCCACCATATTTATTCCTTCGGGATAACACTCATCGACCGGTATGCTTTTATCAGCGGCAGGGGAGCAAAGTTCCAGACCGTCCATTGTAATGAAGCAACGATCATTCGTGAGGTAGGAAGAGGGAAGGGGGTCATTCTTCTTGGTGCACATGTCGGCAACTGGGAATATGCGGGCAATTTGTTGACAAAGAGAATCACTGCGAAGGTCCATGTTTTCATGTATGATGCGGGGACGGGGAGGGGCGCAGAAACGGCATCGCAGTTTCAACGCCCCGTCGTTCACCATGTGCAGGAATCAGCATCCGATACCGCGGTCGAAATCATCAATGCACTGCGCAGGGGGGAGATCGTCTGTCTGCATGGTGACCGTTTTTTCGGTGATCAGCGTACGGAAAGTCTTGATTTTTTCGGAAAACCGGCCCCTTTCCCCGCAGGACCCATGGCCATTGCCGCAATTACCGGCGCTTCGGTGATTCCCTGTTTTACCGTCAGGACCGCGCTCCGGCAGTATACCTTTTCAGCGGCAGAACCTGTTTATATTCAATCGGGGAATCGGAATGAACGTGATGAGAGAATCCGAGCGGCAATGAGACAGTATGTCGATGCGCTGGAAACAATGTGCAGGCAGTATCCCCGACAGTGGTACAATTTTTACCGGTTCTGGCAGGGTGAATGTGAAAAACGTGGCGGCGCCGGGCCGCACAAATAATGAGGAGCGGGATGTATTTTCAAAAATGAGGGAACCGGCAACGACTGACCAGGCGTTGAGAGATACCCAATGATTTCTGATTTTCGTGAAGATTGGAAGGAAAGACGCAATGGAATGTTTTCTCCAACCGTGGGGAAAGAAACGGTGTGGCTTCATGGCGGCAGCGTGCGCCCTTCTGATGGCCTTATGTAAATATCCCTACGATCCTCAGGTCGAGCCTCCCATTATGAAAACGGTTGACGGCAACGACGATGCGACAAGGGTCTTTCCGATCAACGGGAGGCAGCAGATCTGCAATCCGTCGATTTCTCGGGATACGGTTCACTTCCCGGGTTGTATGCTCTTGCTTAATTTCAGTGGCGTTCTGGCAATAACGGCGCCTGCGGGGATGAGCGGCTTTTCTGGATGGAGCGCGCAGCACGACCGGCTCACCATTGTCGATACCTCCAATACGGTACGCTGGTTCATGAAGCGGGAAGAACTCGGAGCTGATGAACGTGAAGAGTTCCAGGATCCCGAGTGGGCGGCGCATCCGGCGTATATCGTTTGTCTGCTCAGTGCCGGTGCACTGCGGAAGTGGAGCTGCTATGCGATTCATCCGCGAACCCGCAAACGAATATTGCTTTGTAAAGAGACACTCGGCGAAAACTCGACGCCGCATCTCTGGGTGGGGGGCGGCGCTGCAGCGCCGGAAGAGCCGTCTGCGGTAATTTACGATGAAAACGGTTTCGCCGACAGTGCGTCGGTATTCTCGTTTTTCGGAACATCGCAGGTAAAGGTGGCGGTCGCCGTTGCTTCGGGAAGGGACTTATCACTTTACTATCGTGATTATGCCGGAGACGATCGCCTTGTCCCGCTTGCACGGCCCGACGACCGGGCCGGATGGAGATGCGAGAGCCCGCTTATTTCTCCTGACGGAGGGTGGGTCGCGTTCAATGCCTGGAAAACCCCCGCCTTGTATGAGTCATATATACAGGAACTATCAGCGACATCCAGACCGATTTTACTTAAAGAGGGCTGGTCCGATCCTCACTGGTGGGCGCATCCCGCCGACTCGTCGCTTCTGTATCTGGTTTATCAGGAGGTACCGGGTGATAATCTGGTGTACGGCGACCTTGCCGATCCCTCCCTGCGTCTGACGGGGGAACTGGGGGTGACCTACCGGCAGTTGGTGCACCTGTTTACCGGTGCGTCGACACAGTCGGCTTCACTCAGCCGGATCGGCCAACCGGAAGCCTTGGTGAAACTGCCGACGAAAGGCGGGCTTTCGCCCGACGGGAGATACCTCTGTACGGGATATGATCGTGCCTTTATCGTGGGATTGCCGTAATGAAACCGCTGCGATCGTTCAATGTGCCGGGATGGATTTCCATTTTTCCGTTCATGGCGGAACTTCTGTGTGTTATGGTGACCGCGTTTGCGTTCCTTTACGCGGCAGTCGGTTTACAGAACAGTGTTGCCTTGAACAAATGCAGGAAAGCGGCAGAGCTGCGGGGTGCGGTAATTCCCGAAAGCGAGGGGCGCCAGGCTTTTACAGCGGTTCCATTTCCGTCTCCCACTCCCTGGAACAGCATCGGCGGATGCGGTGCCGGAGGGTCGGGTGGAGGCGTTGATGACGGTGTCAGGTGGATCGGGAGCGGTGTGCAGGGCGGGTTGATCGATGTGGAGATCATTCCCCGGTATACCATCAGGAAAAATTTCAATCAGGTGACGATCCCCCCGCGATTGAGCTTCAAGCCGTCCTGGACGACGACTGCCGCCGTAATGCTGCCGGTCATGACGAAAAACGGTGATGTCCACTACCTGTCGAATCAGACACCTGAGTACCATACAACCGGCGGCATGGGCGACCTCACCATTGATATTTCGAAGTCGCTAGGTTTTTCGGGTGAGTACGATCTTCAGCTGTCGTTGACATTACCGACGGGCCAGTATGATATCAAACGGGGATCGGACCGGTCGATGTCTTTTCTTCCGGTCGACTTTCAGATGGGTTCTGGAATATATACAGCAGCGCTGCGGCTGATCCGCACGTTTGATGTGGAGGACGGCTTCTGGAGGATCGAAGGCTCCTACAGCCACCCCTTCAACATGAAGCCATTCACAGGGAAAAACGAGATGCTCGATACCTATTACGAGGCGTATAAGGACCGCACCGGCGGCCGCCGGTTCTATTACCGGTTTAAGCCTTATGGTGAAAATGACCTCGGCGGCTATACGCCTCCATCGGTCTCTCTGTCGGGATATTATGCGTATCGAGGGATCGAAGGGTACGTCCATTCATGGGGGATTTATATATCGGCGCCGCTCGGCACTGCGTGGATACCGTCACCGGACATCGGTACCTATGATCCGCGACCCGATCCGGACCATATGATGTGGAACAGCGCTTTTGTCTATGAACTGGAATTTTCGCGGCCGAAATATCCGCTGCTTCTGGCGGTGTCGCTCCCGCTGCACGACCGTCGTGACGGCCGCGGCAGGATCGACGCGCCCGACTGGGATGATTTTCTCAATCAATGGATATTCGCCGTTGGTATAAAATCGACGATGTTTTAAAATGCAAAAATGGAGGTAGAGTCCTTATGACGCGTTTGATGGCAGTGAGTGCGCTGCTTTTCTTTATGTTGCTCTGTGATACGAATCCAACGGAACAGGAAGAGTGCTCGCGGCTTTCCGATCCCGACAAAGGAATCGAACTGATCTTCCCCAGAGGCGGAGAAATATTTACCGTTGGCAACAGCGTAGACATCCGATGGAAGGTTGATGCGGCGATGATTGTCCAGGTTACCGTTGAGGTAAGTATCAACGGAATTGACGGACCCTGGAGAAATATCCATAGAGCGATAGACGTCCCTCAAGGGAATGATATAATTTGTATGGATACCGTATGGACAATCGGTGAAGAGTATGAAACAATCGAGTATGCGGCATCCCAGACGGTTTTGCTCAAGGTAAGCGACTACTTGGATAAGTCGTCTCATAAAGACGTTTCTTCGATGATCACCGTCGATCGATAGCGTTGAGGGCGGGAATGGTTAATGTGATAAAAATTCTCATCACCGGCGGTACCGGAATGATCGGGAGTGCGCTTGTACGCAGGCTTGTTGCGCAAGGCCATATCGTCCGTGTTCTGACATTACCTGATGATCAGGGTAGGGCCGCGGTCGCCGCGAAAGGGGTTGAGGTCCGTTGCGGGGACATTTCCGACCCGCAATGCGTTAATGGTATCTGTGAAGGTATCGATACGGTGCTCCACCTTGCGGCAGTCGTTCTTTCCGACGACGAGCACACCTTTGACCGTGTCAATGTCACGGGGACGAGGTACCTTCTGACCGATGCGAAAAACTGCGGTGTGCGGCACTTCATCTATGTTTCGTCGGCGTCGGTGGTTTACCGGAGGATGACCCCCTATTCCCGTTCCAAGCGGATCGCCGAGCGGTATGTACGGGGCTCGCCGGTCCCCTGGACGATCATCCGGCCGACGCTTGTGTATGGCGAGGAGGGTGGGATGGAATTCGATATATTCCTCAAATATCTCTCGTCATGGCCGGTTGTCCCGTTTATCGGGAAAGGAAAGGCGATCAAGCGGCCGGTGTACGTGGGAGATCTCGTCGACGGGCTTGAACAAATTGCATTGGTTGACAAAGGGAACGGAAAGACCTATAATTTCAGCGGAGGATCCTCTGTTGCGATGATCGATTTCGCGCGCCTCTGCCTTATGCTGCTCGGCAGGGAAGACAAGATGGTGGTGCATGTGCCGGTGGTGGTGTGCAGGATGCTTGCCGCATTCATGCAACGGGTGATGAAAAAGCCGCTCCTTAAATGGAACATGATCGCCGGAGTGACACAGGATGCGAATCTCGATCCGGCTGAAGCAATTGGGGATCTCGGGTATCATCCGCTGCCGGTTGAAAAGAAGCTGGGGGAGTGCTTTCCGCGGAAGAAGTGATGCCGGATACCCGGCGAGCAAACGGTGAAATAAAAACGAGGAGATGAGGGGAATGTCAATTCATGATCTTTATATTCCGGGCAGAACGGCGGTAATGACGGGGCTGCTGTGTTTCCGCATATTCGCCACCGGATCGGTGCCTGCGGGCGCGGCGGTGATATCCAAGGCGTCAAACGCTTCGACGGCCGGAGTCCTGGTAGTAAAAGTCAACGATACGCCGACGGGCAACGCGGCGCCAAAAAGAGGCGATACGGCGGCTGCAACCCCTGCGGCAAAGAGTGCCGATACGCTGGTGGTGACCGCCCGTTTGACGGAGATTCCGGGGAAATTCGTCGTCAACGACCTCTACGATTATGTGTACGTTATGAAGTACCGTGTGCTCTCGGTTGAGAGGGGCGTTTACGGAGGCAAGGAAATCCTCGTCGGCCACTACAACCCCCTTATCGCTCGCAAATTGATTAAGGACAAAATGGACGCACTTGTCGACGGGACGGTCGAGCGTTTCACCGTCGGCGCGAAACACCGTCTTGTCTTGATAGAATCGATTGAACGGGTATGGAACGGGGAGGTCGAAGACGAATACTTCGACACCGACCTTGCCAAGTTCTACGCCCTTAAAGCCGATATGGTGCACTAGACTACTCCCGATAGCGCACCTATGGTCTTCTCTTCCCATATCTTCCTCTTCTATTTTCTGCCCTTTGCCTTGGCCGGATACTATCTGCTTCCCTTTACATGGCGTGGATTGTACCTGCGGAACGCATTTCTGACGGCGGTCAGCTATGTGTTTTACGGATGGCATGAACCGTGGTTCGTCATCCTGATGTGGATTTCGACGGCGGTCGATTATACGGCCGGAAAGTGTATGACCCGTGCCGGCGTAACGCAGCGTCAAAAGAACGTCGCCCTCATCATATCATGCGTTTCGAATCTCGGCATGCTCGGGTTCTTCAAGTACTACATGTTTGCGGCGGGAGGAATAAACCGGCTGATAGCGCTGTTAGGCGGAGGACCGGCCGCGATTTCCGTTATGCACATCACCCTTCCGATCGGCATCTCATTTTACACTTTCCAGACCATGAGCTACACGATCGACGTCTGGCGCGGTGAAGTCCCGCCGGTGAGAAATCTCGCCACATTCTCCTGTTTCGTCGCGCTTTTTCCGCAACTGAT
>JAFGIW010000013.1 GCA_016929415.1 Chitinispirillaceae bacterium
GCAATGACCATCGAAGACAGTGCAACGTCCATCGAAACTCGTGCAATGAGAAAAAAAATTGATGCAATGAACAAATAAATTTGTGCAATGCACCTTTTTTCAATGAATTAAGGAAATTTGTGATTGCTGTAACGAATAATACGCGGAAATAATAATGATTTGTTTCGGGAGACGGAAAGGCAACCGACACCATGATCGAACTTGTAAAACCGAAAAACATCGAGTTCTACAAGCAATGTATCGAGGGTGATATGGGACCTCGGCGGAAGCCATGCGCCGAAAAACGGCACACCGGAAACAGCGGCGCCGGAGCAGGAACAACCCGCTGCATAGGAGCTCTCTCCTCCGCCACCAAAGGCCGCAGCCGCCCCACCTTTTTTTCTTGCCTCATATCAGTTTTACATATATTTTGAATTTATCATTCACCGGCTTCCACACACACGAGGCAATAACACCTTGCAAAACCTGCGAATCAATTCCTCAATTCAAAATAAAGCGTTTTTTCAAACACCGGATATTATGCCGGCTGAAACAACAAAAGGGAGCTTTCGGGATAGGCATGATGGATCAAGGTGGCGTAAATAAATTTGAATGAATAAGATTGATAGCCGCCGCGAAGATAAAAGTAAAAAGATAAAGTCGGGTATTAATGGATACGGATTATTTATCAAAAGAGACTTATTCAGGAATAATTATTGCAGCTGATAATTTTCATCATGATCTTACCTCAGAATTTGGACTATTAGCTGCAGAATGTAAGAATGAAGAAGAGTACCTTAATAATGCCATTGATTTAATCGAAGAATTGAAAGAATTGGAAAAAGATGAATTAGAAGATGTGTTTTATGAGAAAATACCAACTGTAAAATCTTTTCATGAAGCTCTGGACGGCATATTATCAAATATTCATTCTATAATGAAAATTCCGATGAAAAAAAGACACTTTGATAAATACTAGTTTTACCTACCCCTTAATGGAGATTAATAATGGAAGAAAGTAATCCAATTTTGGGTGAACAATTTAAAAAGATTGTTTGGAATCAAATTAATAGTAACAATCCACCCATGACAAAAGTTACGTATAATCGTTTGCTTTCAGAGGGAATAGAAAAAGAAGAAGTAATAAGGCTACTTGCCTGTGTGGTTTCAACTGAGACTTATAATGTCTTGAAATTCGAAAGACCTTTTGATTTAGATGCATACGAGAAAATGTTGTTAAAACTCCCAAAAATGCCATGGGAATGATTTATGCGTATATCCCTGGAGTATGTGGGGTGGGCATATCATTACTGCGAAGGTTTGAAAGGTCATCGAAATGCGAAGGATCAGCTTCTTCGGGCCTCACAGGCACTACCGCTGAATTAACGGAAAGGCAACCGACGGCGACCGTAGGCGTTACTTCGAGATCGCACGTGGATCGGCTCTGGAATGCGGTGCCGTGCAGGATGTCCTGCAAGTATGCGGAGCGATGTCCGCTGAGGAAAATGAGCGGGCGAAGATTCCGCCGGACCGGATCGCGGCAATGCCGACAAGACTCGGACAGCGTGGATACTGCGTTCATGAAGAGGATGGATTACACGACGTAAATGAACGATACCGATGCCGATTCCGGCGCCGACCCCGATGCCATGAAAAAAAGAGACCCGCACACCCGGAAAGATCGCGAGAATTATGATCGTTTAAATAATTATTTATAGGTGGGATTCAACAGTAGCCACATGACGAATGGCTGCCTTACAAGTGCCTGAGCCGTATGAGTGGAAAGTGCAATAATTATATTGAAAGCAGTGCGAAGCACCGGATTCAAAACACTTACGGAACGATAGTGACAAACTATCATGTAGGGTTTTAAGGGGGGAAGGAGGCTGTAAAGCCTCTGACCTACCCGGCTGCAAAACATACCGCATTTCAACAGTAAACCAGTTGAAAGAATATAAATATGAAGAAAGTAATTCTCTGGCTATTTGCAGCAAGCAGTTTTTCTGTTGCGCAGCCATCCTTCTTTGACGTTGCTATCTGCCATGATTCTTTGAATCAAACGTCCTGCTTGGATTACCATCTCGTATTCATACGGAAGAATTATGCTATTCATCGCCAAGATAGCAATATGGTTTGCACCGGTAATTAATGCCATTGGGAATATGATTCTATCCTTGATACTGCCATTACGGTCGCATACAACAGAATCTGGAAGATGCAATGGTGCGTCAACTATTCTTTCTTTGAATCCAATAATGGGCTATGCAACATATCGGTTGATTCCGCTTTCTGTAATGCTGATTGAATTGTCTAAACCATTTCTGCGGTTTGCGGACCAGTTGCTCAATGCTAAACGACAGGATAATTATAGACCATGGATGAAAAGAATTTATAGCTATTATGGACAAAAACAGATTTATTAAATGGACTGGAATTTTTGGATTAATCGGTGGATTATTACTTCTGCTTGAGATTCCATTGTGGATAATACCTGGTGATGCAGGACCTATTTACGATGCTGCTGTTCATGCTGAATATTTAAATAGAATCAGTTTAATTGCATTTACCAAAATATTATTAGATATCCTTATGTATATGTGTTGGATGGTTTTATTTGTTGGCCTCAGACAATTAATAATTATAAAAAATAATGAATTTGAATGGATAGCGACCTTATCTTTTGGAGCAGGAATAGTATGGTGGAGTGTAAGTCTTGTTGCAGATGGACTCGAAGGAGCAGCCGTTTTATTGTCCATGGAAAAGATAATCAATCCGGATTCTGTTAAAACATTGGTATATGGGACGTTACTAATTTATAATGGTTCTATTGCCTTTGCAGTAACCGGCCTATATATGGCTACAATTGGATATGCAATTCTTGTAACAAATGTTTTGCCTAAATGGATAGGATGGATAAGCTGGTTTAGTTTCATTACTTGTATATTAGCAATACCAGCGATGTATAATGGAAGGGCTGATACTTACGGGTTTTATAATGTAGCAGGCTGGGGGCCTACAATAGCGGCCAATATACCACCTTTAATCTGGATGTTTGCAGTCAGTATTAAAATGATCCAGATAAGTAAAACAAGATTGTAAAATATAAAGCACAGCGCAACATGCACTATAAAAAATCGGGGCCGAAGTGGTTTTTCAAAGTTGGTGCCCTGCACCAACTTTCTACAACGGTGGATACGAACGCAGCCCGCATTCCCCTACTTTTCATATCGCCGGGCCGTTGCGCGCCCAAGAGAAGAAGTTGTTTAGAGTGCCATGGTAATAGCCAGCTTTTAAATGGAAACCTTGATGATACATATTACCCGCCTATATTGTTAAAGCTTGTGTACGACTGGAAAATGTGTAACTTAAAATAGCTGTTTTATGCGGAGCGTAAACCTCAATTCACATAATAGCAACCGCAGCACGACGAGACAGAAACAAGCGGTTTCGCAGTATGAAAACAATAAAATTTATTCACTACCATCCCATAGGAACTTGAAAAATTGCTAATTTTTGCGTTTCCTGTGGGACAGCATATGGTCCAATATTTATGAAATTTACTGAAATTTCCCTTATTTATGTCTCTTTATAGCTTCGATACAAACATTTCTGGATTCCTATGGGACAGCACATGGTCGTAAAAATAAGTCTGTACTGGGTATTGTTGAAAACGAGTAAAAAGCGGCTAAATTTATCAAAAAAGGCCATTTAACTTATTCTATGGGATGGTAGTGAAATTTATTCTGAAGGTCTCTTCAATCCCAATTGGTATTCTCGTGATTTGGTTTATAATTAATGTCTGTCCGGAAACTACCACTTTCGGACTCTGAGCGAAGTCGAAGCGCCCGTGATCTGATGAAATCGACACATTTCGACTCCGCTCAATGCGCATACCGGGGGTTTCCGGACAGACACTAATTACTTTTTATATCTTTTTCTCAGGTCGATATCTAGGCAAATCAGGAACAATCGGCGATAAGATAGATCTTAGAAATAATCCTAACCGGGCGATGATAATAGTTGACCTTTATAACTACATGACTCGAACCGATGCCGGGCTGCTCAATTTTCCTTGCAATCAAAAACGAGCGGACGATGCAATTGCATACAATAATATTGCGATAGATTTTTTGCGCAAAGAGCAAACTTCCATAATATTTATTTATCAAGCATTTGAGCGTAGGACATTTGAGTCGCTTTTTGCTCCGTTCATCCCTATCAAAGGTTCATTTAAAGTCTCAATTAATGCAAAGCTTCACAATAACAAAGACCCTGAATTTAATAAGCCTGTCGGTGACGCATTTTCAAATCCTGAACTTCAGTCCTATTTATCGGATAAGAAGGTAGGAACACTCTATATTACCGGTGCTGCGACTGAAGGATGCGTTTATATGACTGTTTGGGGCGCCAGAAACAGAGGTTACAACGTTTATGTTATTGATAAAAGCGACGTTTGGCTTTGCTCCAGAGAAAAAGAATGAAACATACTCAAAATACACGAATTTGGGTGCAAAGATAATCTCGATTAAAAACCTCAATGCAACTATCAAGGATAGTATTTTCAGGCCGGAATAACCAGACGGGAAATATCTTTACCATCCCCGAGTGTTGGCATAAGATGCCGAGAGCTGTTGTTCGATGTGGACACCTCGCTTGCCGTCACACTGCTCGACTCGGCGGGCGGTCGACTAGGGAAGACGGTTTCGCTCCGCCGTGAAATTCGCGATGACGCCATAAGATAAAAAAGGAAAGGGAAAATGTAAAACTGCGCGAATGTAATACATTCCGGACCGACACTGAATAGTATACGGATCTGTCTCCGTCAACCGGCATCCGTTCCTACGGAACGATGAAAGGCAAAGCCGAGCCGCTCATATTTAAATCAGGCACGCTCGAGCAGTGTCCAGAAACCCGATCGCACCTCTGCGTCGGTTATTGCAGAGCCGGCGACGATCAGGATGAGAAACGGTTTCAAAGGAAATAATTTCCATGCATTCATGTGAAGCGTCTCCTACGATGAATTAAAGCATTCCGCTCTATTATAACAATTTACCCCAATTGGAGTAAAAAGTAAACGTCATTCCTAACTTTTCGTTGTCGGCAGACAACAGGAGTGCGATAGCGTAAAAAAGTCTGCAAAGCAGCGTTTTAATCGCTCAATTTAGGTAGTAAGTTGGCAAAGGGGAATCAGGGGGTGAGGCGACTACCGCGTGATAAAACGTTCTCCCTTCATCATTTCCCCCAGCGACACCTCCTCGAGCGACCCAACCAGCCGGTCGGCGGCGCTCATATCCATATCGTACGTCATACTGCACGGGACGCCGATGCAGTAAAGCCCCGCAGCCTGCGCCGAAACGATCCCTGCGGGTGAGTCTTCGACGGCAACGGCGTGTTCGCCGGCAACTCCCAATCGACGCAGCGCCGCAAGGTACGGCTCAGGGTCGGGCTTATGGGTACCGGTATCTTCCCGGCAGACGATGACGTCGAGCAGGTCAAACAGGCCGCGGCGCTTGAGATGATCATCGACCCACCGGTGTGAGGAACTCGATGCGATGCCGCGGGAGATGCCCAGTGCATGCGCTTCATGCAGCAGTGCCTCGAAACCGGGCTGCAGCGGCAGCGTATCGGCGATCTCGACCTCGGTGTTGCGGTGCAGGGCGTCAAGCGCTTCGCGGTCGAGTCTGCGGCCGGCGAGCTGTTCGAGAAGAACGAACGGATCCGAAACGTACGCCGCCTTTCCGATATTCTTGACCCACTCATCGCGGGGAAGTTGCAGGTTATACGATTCGTAAATACGCTGCCACGACATGAACCGCGCCGCTTCGGTGTCGATGCAGACGCCGTCGAAATCGAATATGATCGCTTTGATATGCATAGGGTCCTTTCCGGGCGCTGTCGCCCGGCGTGGTTACGGGCCGATCTCCTTTTTCAGCAGCACCTTCGGGTTGTCTTTACGCTTTTTCAGGGAAACGGCGAACCGGACGACCTCCCGCAGATCGCCATTTTTCTTCTCGAGAAGCCGCGAAAACAGTTCCAGGTCGAGCGTATACGTTATTCTGATCGCGAGAAAGGCGTTGTTGTAGGATAATTTCTCGACGCCGCGGAACCATTCCGTCGTGAAGAGAGTGTCGTAGTTACGGGCGAGCCGCCGCCTGAAGCTTTTGACGATTGCGTTTTTCAGCCGGATCTTTTCGGCGCGTTCGATCGGCCGCTTGTACACTCCGTCCAGTTCGGCGATAAGTCCGCGGATGAATTCCTGATAGACTTTCTGGTCAACGATCAACTCCTGTGCCCGCCGGTACTCCGGCGACTGCGGACCGTAATAGGTCCTGAGATAGTTGAGTCCTCCTTCACGCCCGATAAAAGTGGCGAGTTCCTCGCTGAACTGGACGTCTTTCAGGTAGACGGTGGCGTGGGTCTGTTCGTGAAGGATGTAATTGGCGAGAGAATATACCGGATAGTCGGCCATGAAGCTGTACACCGGGTCGGAGAAGATGCCCAGAGTGCTGTAGCCGCCCGACTTTTCGATATTGATCTCGTACCCCTTCCGGGCAAGGCGCGCTCCCGCCCGCCGTGCATCGCGCATGTCGAAATAACTCCGGAGCGGAAAACAGCCGAAAAACGGGTAGCACCATTTTTTCACCGAAAAACTCGCCGAATCGGCGGCGCTGAGCATGGCGAGGAGATATGAACTGTCAATTTTGACGAGACGGGTATAATTGTCGTTGCGGACAAGGCCGATGCTGTCGGATGCGAACATACGTATCCGCTCGATTTCACGGAGAAACCGCCGTTGCTTGTCCGACAGCGTGGTGTCGCGCATGAGATGCGTTATCCGCTGCGCCCCGGCTTGATGGGAGACCAGGCGGGCGCCCTGCTTTATCAGATAGCAGCCGTTAAAGAGTATGGGCGTCGCAAGCGCGGTCAGTATACGGATTGTCATGATACATCGACTGCGGCTTCGCATTGTTGTAACGGGCACCTTCCTTGCCTGTTCCGGATAAGGGCGGATATCGTATAATAAAAATACTTTCCCGGTGCCGGAAAAACCATTGCCCGCTCCCGGTCGACGAATCGGCGGATGTCCGACGGCATTTCGAGGGCTAATTTACTGAAGGTAATCGCTCGCCGGATCGGTCCGGGGAAGCAGGAGAATTTTCTGGAGCGACGTCGAAGCCTTTTCGCCGAAAACAGCGCCGAATTCCCTCAATTTCGCCTCTATCGCCTCGCGGTGTGCATGGTGTTGAAGCTTGAATTCGGTAAGTACCTGCCGGCGCCTGCTGAACTGGTGCATTTCACCGTACACGTAGGCTTTGATCAGCGACGCGACCATTCCGCCGTCGGCCTCCCGGCGCCTTTTTTCGAGGAAATCGATCACCTCGATGTACTTGCCTTCCCTGCATAAATAATAGCACCTGATGACCGCTTCGGTGCGGTTGAACTGCTTGCTTACCCCCAGAAGGCGGCGTTTCATGAGCGTCGTATCGATCGACGGAGCGGTGAACTCGTAATGCCGGATAATCCGGTGCAGTCCCTGGATGTTTTCCGGATCGCGCTCGAGGAGCCGTTGAAGGCACGTTTCGACGTCGGAATTTCGGCCATCGCTTTCGTAAAGGTCCGCCAGCAGCAGATACGAATAATAATTGCCCGGTGCCAGCACGATCTCCTGTTCGAGACTCTTTATCGCATTGTCCGATTCGTGGAGCTGGCTGTAGGAGTCCGCCATGCTGTGAAAGGGGGCCGGGTACCGGTCGTCAACCACCGCCGACCGGGTAAACCAGGAAATGCTCTCCGCGAAACCGCCGGCATACTGATATATCTGTCCGATCAGCAGATAAACGTCGGCGAGATCGCGGCACTGCTCCTCGTTTTTATTGACGAGATGCTCGAAAAAGTGGGCGACCCGGCCGAGTCGCTGCACGACTTTGTCAAGATTCCCCGCCTCGCAGAGTTCGTACGCCCGGTCTTCAATCTGTTCGGCGACATCCTCATACGGCTGCTTGCTCCCGGCGACAAGATCACAGAGCCGCGACAGTGTCTGGAAAGCGTCGTTCGACCCGGAGAGGGAAAGCTGTTGCGCGGAGGGCGTCCGTCCGGCCTGCGATGTTGATCCGTTTCCCATTTGCCTTTTCCGCGATTGCACCGGTAGTGCGGTCATGCCGCCACTCCTTCATCATACATCTTACCGCCGCCGGGGTTCAAGGTTTTTATCACCGGTCTATCGGGATTTTGATGATCCCGTTTTGGCGGCCGCTTCTTCAACGAGGCGGTTTCGCGCATGACCGGTAGTAGTACTCACCAGTGCAGGGTTCGTTATGCGCTGCAACGCCTGCCCGACTCCGCCTGCCGCACCGGAAGAAAAAACCACCCAGTTCGTGATATCGTAGCGCCCCCGCGGAACATCATGGATCATCAACCGGTAGCCGCAATCGGTGTTTCCCGTGCGCGAAGAGGGACGCCTGAAAACAAATCCGCTCCCGTTTTCCGACGTGGCGGGCAGATCGGTTGTAAGCAACCACCCGAAACCGTGCGTACCGTTAAGAAATGTAAACGGGGTGCCGTCGGGCGAACACTGAAGCAGCGTATCGAGAGGTGCGTTTCCCGCAACCCCTGCGGTGAACGTGCACTGCGAGCCGTGTATCGAAAAAACAAAAGGCAGCCCGGCGCGGTCGATGACCGGGCTCATTTCGAGCCAGGCCTCACGAAAAAAATGTTTGAAACGGACGGGAAGATGCACCTTCACCGGAACGCGGACCATCTGCGGGTAGCAGAGCTGATTAACAGCCGCACGGCTGCCCTTTATCCCGAACCCGAGGCGCAGGTGGAAATCACCGCGCCGTATGAGCCGTACGGGCCCGGCCTTGTACCTTTTTACAAAGCAGATGAGGTTGTCTTCGGTATAATGGATCGGCAGTATTCCCCACAGCGCGCTCAAAAAAATCTCGACCCGCAGTTCCTTTGTCAGGTCGATCCAGCCGGTATCGCCGCCCGACCGTATGCCCGCGCGTATGAAATGAAAACGCTTTTCGCCGAACTGCGCAAAGTACGCCGGCGTCCGGAGCAGCCGGCGTGAATGGTCATAGGTAATATAGCTGACCGTTGACAGGGCGATTGATGTGTCGTCGGTCAGCCAGGCAGCCCGGCACTGCCAGCCGGTATCGATCATCAGGCGTTGGAACACGCGGCCGCCCTGCTTTCGAGCGGCAATTGCGGCCCGGGTTGTCTCTTCACACGGCGGACAATCCTCCCGGAGAACGACGATTTCGTCCTGCAGGTCAAGCAACCCGTTTCCGGAATCGCCGTTGGCGGCCTCACCCCGGTCGCATACGTACTCACCGTCGGCGGTGACTTCATCGATCTGGAAGGGGATTGCATTGCCCGCGTTGTCGCACATGCGCATGCGTTCGACCGGCCTGCCGAGCAGCTCCGGAAACTGTTCACCGAGGACGACGACCGGTTCGGCGGACAGGGAACTGCCCGCGGAACTGAAAAAAAGCAATGCCAGGAAGCTGCCCCTGGAAGGAAATGACGGCAAGTGAAACCGGCGTTCGATGATCATGCTCCCAAACCGGCAGGAGGTTCGGTTATGCCGTTTGCAAAAAAGCATATCACGTTTCTTCGGCACTCCTTGTGATGCGTATGAATACGATCTCGGTGTTCCACGGTACCTGTCGATTGTCCAGTTTCCGGTGAAAAAGCAGTCTCGCCTTCTCGACGGCTGACGCTCCTGATTGTTTCGCGAACCGGTCGCCGAGTGACGGCCGGCCGGAACCGGCAGCACCGGTGCGGAACCAGAAATCGATATCCGCGGGCCTGATCCTCCGCGTTTCACGCAGCCGCTTTGATGAAAACTCGGCCGCGACGCCCATCGTTGCCGATAACCGTTCCTGCAGTGTCGCGGCGTTCCAGTTGACCATCGGATCATCCGCGTCGCCGAAAAGATCCCGTTCAGCCTCGCGGACGGCTTCGCCGATCTCTTTTTCATCCGGAAGAAATACGACCAGTTCCGAAAGCCGCTGTCCAGAAGCGGGAACGGTCTCGGCCAGCACCGCCCATCCGCCGTCGGTGAGCAGTGCCGTAACGCGGCCGACAAGCGCGGCCTTGTCATTGACTTTCGTAAGTACGCCGCGCCCGAGTATTTTATCGAAACGGACCGCATTTCCGGCGGCCGCAAAAAGATCCCGTTCAATATTTTCCCAGGTTGTTTTGACAATGGCGGGCCGGGAGAGCGCTTCGAGCCTCTCCGCCATCTGCCGCGCCGTCGTCAATGACTCCTGTGAATGCGCAAGCGCCCACACGCCGCCCTCCATGATACGGCGCGCCGCTTCAAACGCTATCATCCCCGTGCGGGTGAAGAGATCGAGCACAAGGTCGGAAGGTTTGAGCTCCGCCATCTCGAAAAGCTGCTCCCTGATCCTGCCGAGCTGAGCCCCCCTGCCGCCGAGCGACCGTTCAAGCCACTGCTGACGGGCGGCATCAGTCGCGCCCTCCATCGGCGCGACGGTCAACGGCGACTGTTCGTCAACCTCCACCATTGCCTCGAGCAGCGCTTCCCGCCGTCGCGCCACCTGCCCGGCTATCCCCTTTTCGTACCCCTGCTCCGATGGTTGATAGAAGAGTTTCCCCCGGAGCGCCCCCGGAAGGTACTGCTGGGCGACCCAGTGATCACGGTAGGCATGCGGGTAAAGATACCCGGCCCCGTGACCGAACCCCTCTTTGTCCCTGCTCGCATCCCGCAGATGGTTCGGTACCTCATCCTGCCGCTCCTGCGTCACGGTGGTGAGCGCGTCGAAAAATGCCATGCTCGAATTGCTTTTCGGCGCGGTCGCCAGATAGAGGCAGGCATGGGCGAGATGGTACCGGCCCTCGGGCAGTCCCACGTAGTCAAATGCCCGCGCTGCATCCACCACCACCCCGATCGCCTTCGGATCGGCCATGCCGACATCTTCACCGGCAAGAATCAGCATCCGGCGGAAAATGAACCGCGGGTCCTCGCCGGCGTAAATCATTTTCGCCATCCAGTAAAGCGCCGCGTCGGGGTCGGAACCCCGCAGCGATTTGATGAATGCCGAAATCGTGTCGTAATGGGCGTCGCCGTCCTTGTCGTAAAGCACCGCCCGCCGCTGGATCGAGTCTTCGATGGTCGAACGGTCGATGTGAATGGCGTTGTCAACCCCCGGAAGAGTCGTCTCGACCGCCAGTTCGAGCGCGTTGAGCACCCCGCGCGCATCGCCGCCCGCGACATTTATAAGATGGTCGAGGGCATCTCCGTTGATCTCGATCCGGAGTTTGCCGTAACCGCGTTCGGGATCTCTGAGCGCCTGAAGTGCCACTGCTTTGAGGTCTTCGGCAGTGAGCGACTGGAGCTGAAAAATACGGGATCTGGAGACGAGCGCCTTGTTAACCTCGAAGTAGGGGTTCTCCGTCGTGGCACCGATAAGAATGAGAACGCCGTTTTCCACATGCGGAAGCAGGGCATCCTGCTGCGATTTGTTGAACCGGTGGACCTCATCGATAAAAAGTATCGTCCGCTTTTCGTACAGCGAGAGCGACTCCTGCGCCTTTTCAATCGCCTCCCGGATATCCTTTACGCCGGCAAGAACGGCGTTGATGGAGATAAACTGCGCCCTGGTGGTATTGGCAATGATGCGGGCAAGCGTCGTCTTTCCGGTGCCGGGGGGACCGTAAAAAATAAGACTTGATAACTGGTCGATCTGGATTGCCCGCCGCAGGAGCCTCCCCTCGCCGATGATATGCTGCTGCCCGACAAACTCATCGAGCGTACGCGGCCGCATGCGGTCGGCAAGCGGCGCACTCCGTTTGAGCAGGTCGGCGCTGCGGGCGTTAAAGAGGTCGGGGCTGCGGAGCGGGTCTGGCCGGTTCATGGTAGGAAAAATATATTCACGAGGGGGGCTTTAGCGTGAAGCGGGTTCCGGATGCGGCGACTCAACGATTTAACTCGATCGTCAAAGGCCTTGTTATCGGTTCTGTCATGGAAATATACTTCATACAAACCTGCGGCCGATATGTTCATGGACAATACCATTTTATTCTATTTCATCGTTGCGACCACCTCCCTGCTGACTGTCGCGGCCGGCGTGCTCGTCGTGCTTCTAAAAAGAAAAGTCCGTAAGGCGTTCGACGATCTCGCCCGTTCGTTCGATTCGCTTATAAAGAAAACGGCCGCGGCGGAACTCGAACGCAAGTTGACCGATGAAAAAAGGACGCAGGCCGAGCACCAGCTCGCCCACGCGCAGAAAATGGAAGCAATCGGGCATTTGGCGGGCGGCATCGCCCATGACTTCAACAACATCATCACCGCGATCGGGGGATATGCATCACTTTTAAAAAAGAGAATGGACGCGAAGGAACCTTCCGCGAACTATGTCGAACATATCATCGATGCCGGAAGGCACGCAAAGATGATGATCAATCAGCTATCCATGTTTGTGAAGAATGATCAGCCGCAGGTGGAGCTACTTGACGTTCATTCGGTCATCAGCGCTTCGATTTCCATGCTGCCGGCCGATGTCGGCGAGGGAATCACGCTCTCAGCCGACCTGAAAGCCCGTCCGTCGTTTACATCCGGCGATACGACGCTTCTTAAGAACGTTTTCCTCAATCTTGTCATCAACGCGTGCGATGCCTGTGAAAAAGGCACCGGGAGCATTGCCTTCGGCACCGAGGCGGTCACCCTCGACAGCGGGAACATGCTCTGCCGTTCATTTTCCATTGATCCCGGTCCCTTTATCCGCATCACGGTAAGCGACAACGGCCGCGGGATGGGCGGGGAGGTCCTCGACCGTATTTTCGAACCATTCTTCACCACAAAGCCTAAAGGCAAGGGAATGGGGCTGGGACTGTCGAATGTCTGGCGGTATATCGAAACCTTCAAGGGTGCCATCGAAGTCCGGAGTAAACCCGGTGAAGGAACCTCATTTTTTATCTATCTGCCGCTTATTGAAATACCTACCTCCTCTTCCCCATCTGCACCGGCAGTTACATCCCCGCAGCCATCCCGGAGGACGATCCTGATCGTTGACGACGAACCTTCCGTACGGGAGATCTACTCCGAAATTCTCATTGAAAACGGCTATGTTGTCCATACCGCAGGCGACGGCCGTGAAGCGATCGACATATTAGATAAGAACGCCGGTGCGATTGATCTGGTCCTTCTCGATATGATAATGCCGCGGATGAACGGCACCGATACCTTCCATGCCATCCGCACACGTTTCCCGCAGATGAGGATACTGCTGATGAGCGGATCTTTGGATCAGGAAAAAGTTGCATCACTGCTTCAGGAACCCGCTACCGCTTTTTTTCAGAAACCATGCGACGACGAGCAGCTTATTCAACATGTCCGTTCGATAGTCGTGTCACCCCCGGCTCCCTGATAATTCAGATTGTTATGCAGCGTCTTTAGATGCTGCATCAGTCAAGCGTAAAAATATGTTTTAAAAAAAATTATCATTTTAAAAAAAATCGTTTATATTAATTAAAATAAATCGACAACCACAAGCGAAATCGAGTTATATGTTTTTCCAATCGTAATTTAATCGGTTAAGTCAATGGAACCACACACTCTCTCAAAAAGTTCGTCGCAGGATCTCACCAGAACGATTGCATTTTTGATTGATGTTCATGATGCGTTGCAGGAAAATTCCTTTATTGAAGAAGCACGGCTCGTTTCTCATCATCTGCATCAGCTTTCATCACCCCAATTTGAAACACGCATCGAGGAATGTGGAATCGAGCCGGTGCTCGAAGAACTGGCCCGGGGATTTTCCGTTGAGAACACTGCGGTTTCCTGAAACAGTGCGCGCATTGAATTAAGGAATTCCCTGCTGCCGTTATTGAAGCGGCAGCAATTCCGGCATAGTACCGTTTCGATGGTAGGTCAGGTGATACTCGACACCTGCTTCGGCATAGATACCGTCGATCGTTTCCGCCCCGTAGTCGATTGAAGCCTCGACCATGCCGGTCAATCCTTTTCCATAATCAACCAATGCCCGCAACGTCGCCGTAGCGGGTGATTGCCCCGCGGAAAGAGGCACGGCGGGGACGACGACAATTTCCATTTTTATGATGCCGCCGCTGCGGAAATCGATTCTGCTGGAGGATACTCTGCAACGATTTTTTCTATGGTCAAGGGAGTCGATGCCGGCGACGCAGGCGTACCTGCTTGACCGATGCGCAATGGAATCATGGCCCGGCAGCGACTCATCGCGCTGGAGGATGATCGTATCTCCCGTCCGACCGAAGTACGAAGCCCCGTACCGAACACGGTCGGAACCCCCTGCGGCGGTAGTCTGCAGCCGTTGCAACGCATGAATCCGGTTATCGGCCGTCGTGGTGAAACGATTATCCGCCCCTGCGTCAAAATCCACCTGCAGTATTGTTTCCATTGTTTCCCGGCGGTAGGTGATGGTTCCGCCGGCGGATGCGACCGTTCCGGATGCCGATGTCGCGAGGAACCCGTCGCCGTCGCCGTCGTAATACACTTCGGAAATAAACAATCCACCTATCGTCAGCTGCCGTTCCACCATGGTGGAGGCGCTGTCGGAACGTACGAACGCATTGGACGCCTTTCTATACGTATCGAAGCTCACCGAATCAATCATCGGTACCTCAAACAGGGTAACCGTACCGATTAGTGAATCCCTGACAACTATGTAATCGAGGACCGTGCTTTCCTTAATGGTATCGACCCGATAATTTGACTTTTGCGAAGAACCCGATGTGACGGGTGCCATTGAATCGGTCTGAATGAGAAAAAACGTATCGCATTTCAGGAGCGTATCGATCAGAAAAATGGAATCGTATCTGATATGCCGTGAAACAAGAACTGAAACCGCCGAATCCTCATCGATGTTTTCCACGGCCGTATCCTGCACGGCGGTATCCATGACGATCGTGTCATTAATAAAAACCGTATCGCAGATCACGATGGTATCGGCTATGACACTGATACCCGTATCCGCCGGGGCGGAAGAATCCGCCGCCGCGGCTGCGGCCCGTTTCGCCAGTATGACTTCCGAAGGCGCGGCATACACTTTCTCCGGATTGAGCTGTCGTTCGCCTTCGACAAGATATGCTGACGGCAGCCACGCGTCGGCTGAATCGAACATCGTCAGCGCGGCGTCGAGACATGCCGTGATATCGGGATTTCCCGTTTCGGTGCCCGCAGTCGGCCCGGTTGTGCAGCGCATGACACCGGTAAGCAGCGCAACGGCCATGGCGGAAACCGGGAAGAGAAGATTTTTCTTCATTGCTCCCCCTCCCCGCGCGGCAATCTGATCGATAATGGAAAGAGCTGAAGGTTCAGCTGGACGACCCGCTGAGCGTCCCGGTCAGCTTCGGCAAGTTCGAGCAGCTCGCGTCGGACTCGCTGCAGTTTTTCACGGATCATCCGGCAGGTTTCATCCGACACCGTCACGGTAACGCTGGTAATGTCGCGCTCGCCGGCTGAAAACCGATCGATCGATTCCGACGCAAGCCGCATCATCGCCTTGTGATAGTTCGCCACCGCCACCGAACGCACCTGCGGACCGGTGGTAAACGACGCGGAGGTCCGGGAGTACGATTTCCCCTCCCTGCGCATAATGAATCCGAGTTTGAGGAGCAGGGCGACCGATTTCTCCGCCTCCGCGGCGGTGATAGCCGGAATGACCGTGGCGCCCAGTTTACGGTAATCCTCCCTGAAGTCGATGGCCGTCACCAGTTCACAGATCACCGGATGATACCACTGGGAATAGTACTCGTACTCCGACGATTCAAGCAGCTTCGGGTCACATTTGATACGGTAACGCAGGATGCGCGAAAGGTAGAGGTTTTTCTCGTCGAGCGTCCTGCTCTGGTTGAGAAACACCAGGTTTTCCAGGTAATCGCTTTCGCTCTTGTTGAGGCCGAACGCCTTCGCGACGCGGTAAACACTCTCTTTTGTCAGGTTCCGCTTGCCGTCGACCACCAGCTTGAGGAAGTTGGGGGACTTGAATCCCGCCTTCTGGGAAAAAAGGCGGTAGGAATAAAACGGATGGTCCGCCTTGCGCTGCTCGAAAAGACTGCGCAGGTAGTCGCGGTAATCCATGTATTCGAAGATGGTTCCCATTGTGTCCCTCTGTTATAATAGTGAGACCCCGCAGGTCGTGCGGGGCCTCACCACTGACGCATAACCCAGCAATTCCCGTCACCTGCCCAACAGGGTGATACGGAAAATCTTTTTAAGCCCGCCGCCGGTTGAAACATGGACTGTATATAATCCCCTGCTCAACCGTTGTGCGTTGTTGGCGAAATTCCACTTCACGGTCGTCCCGTTCATCTCATAGGGCATAACACTCTTACATGCGACCAGCCGCCCCTTGAGGTCATAAAGACGAAGGTTGATGACGCTCTTCGACGGCAATCCCGCCGCAGTAATCCATATCACATTACCTTTCGATGTTACAGAGAACAGCCGCTTCGGCGTGTTCTTTTCCACAACCGCCATACCTTTATTCAATAAAATATCCTCAAGGGAGATGCCGTCGAAATCGACGCCGGAACCGAGTGCGGAGGTGGGTGCACTGTCCGCCGTGGATCTATACGATGCATCCATCGCTTCGCTGGCGGCGCCGATTTTCGCGGCGGTAACCGTCGGTTCCTCCTGCTGCCATGAGGTATCTTCCCAAAGCTTCATATCGGGCTCGAGCGCGAGCAGGCTTGTCTGACGGGTGACAATATGATACTCCCTGCCGAGCGTCTTCACCGCCGCGGCATTGCCGATATAGTCGTCGAACACCAACTGTTCGCTTGTGCGGAACGCCCACTGCGGATCGATAAAGGGCTGATAGCTGGAAACCGTCGGTGAATAATTGCCGGTCGTCGTCATTGCACAGGAGAACCAGAGCCCGCCGGTTTTGCCGCGGACGGTCACCGCAACCGGTTTGCCGCTGTTTTCAATGCTCAGTTTACCGGCAACGCGCACAAGGGCGTTATTGCTGTTATACGTTGACGGAAGCGCCATTTTGCCGAGCGACTTCTTCGCCATAATGGCTTCATCGATCATTATCGCCCCGCCCCGCACAGTATAATAGTAAGAATAGCCGTTGTAATACCCGTCAATGGTAGAGGCAATATCGGTGAGCAGATCGGAGGTAATCGAGAGGTCGCGTATGCCGCTGTAGTTGGAACTTCCGAAGAGAGCCGGGAGCTGGGGAACGGAGATTCTCCTTCCGTCGATAATT
This sequence comes from Chitinispirillaceae bacterium, assembly GCA_016929415.1. Lineage (GTDB taxonomy): Bacteria > Fibrobacterota > Chitinivibrionia > Chitinivibrionales > Chitinispirillaceae > JAFGNB01. Next base: position 17,205 of record JAFGIW010000013.1, read on the forward strand.
TCATAGCGGTAGGCGATATTGTACCGGTTGAGAATGCCCGACAACCTGAATCCGCCCGATTCAAGCGCGATCGGCAGCAGCTGGTAGTTGTCATCGATAGTGAACAGCGTCAAACTGGACTTCTTAACCATGGCCACAAGCCGCGTCATCAGATCGGTATAGGCGGTGCCGTCGTCACTGACTACAAGCTTGTTGTCAACCTTGGTATAATAGGTCGGCGGTTGAATGAGGTCGCTGATGAGCACCGCGATCCCTTCGGGCGCCTGTTCAACGGCTTTATTAAGGAGTTCTTCCGTTGAAGCGTCGGAAGATGCGGTCGCGGCGATGATCGCCTTTATCGCCAGGTCAATGTTCGCGGCCGTCACCTCGGCCGGTGCATCGAACACCTGCTGCACCGTTTTGCCGCCGAAAAGAACATTGAACTTCTGCCCCTCTTTGAGATACTGCTGCAGCGCCAGTACGGCGTATTTCTGCGCGCGTTCCCAAATGTTAACTTTTACGTATCCGGCAGAGGAGGTATACGTGTAACCGTATACTTCAGCCCGTTTACGATAGTATTCGTTCCAGTCCCATACGCTGTTGCGTAAATCAATGATAATGATGCGCGTATCGGGTTCATCCTCGAACCGCATGGTCGCATCGGAGAGCTCAGCCGTGATGCCGGCGGTCATACTCTGGCTCTTGGCATCCCTGCCGACCCAGAGAAATTCGTTGCCCCCCGACGGGTCCCGGCTTGCAACCGTACCCGGTTGAAGCCTGAATATTTTATTCCCCGATAACGTCAGCGTTTTACTAGATGAAAAGGTCCCGGCTCCCAGACCGGGGATGTCCACCGTATACTCGCCGCGATCGTCGGCAGTGAAGGTGGCCTGCATGAAGCCGATCCGCTTTTCAAACACGGGATTCGTTGAATAATAGGAGTAGACATAGGTGCTGTCAAAAGTCACCGGCAGGCAGGCGGTGATCAGCGGTGTGGTACCGGCAACGGAATCATCGTTAAAGGTATGATGGAACTCAATAGTGATCTTGCGTGATTTCATCGAGGAAGCGGGGAATATACGCAAATTATAATATCCGCGGCCCCATGTCTCAAGAAGTGCCGGGTCTTTGCGCACTCCCACGATCTGCTGATACTGCTGCGATGCCAGGGCGCGGTCCTGAATCTGGGCCGCTACGGGTTCGCCCTCGATCCAAAGCCACATGCTGTCGGCAACGAAATCGCTGGGAAGCTGAAAACTCATGGTCATTTCGATGCTGTCGGAACCCTGACGCGTGCTCTGGGTTTCCACCAGAGTATCAACTTTTTCTAAAATAAAGTAATTATTGGAGGTTCCCGGAGTAAGCACCAGCGTGTATTTACTGATGGCGATACCGGAGTTGACCCGCATATCGACCAGCAGCGAATCAACCGAGGTCTGAACGCTGAAGCCCTCACGAACAGCGCGTGAGGAGATGCGATTCAACTGCATCTGACCGAAAGCGATCGATCCGAGCAACAAGGTGAAGAAAGGGAAACCGGCAATACTTCGTTTCATGGGGCCTCCTCGTGGGGGTGATGGCTGGTTAATTGGATATGTATTCAAGTCAATGATACTGCATTTAATATAGCTCCGTATACTGTTGACGTCAACACTTTTAAAAAGAAAGCGTATTCTGTTGTTATCACTATCAATTATATATTTATCACAACTCTTTGATTTAATTAATCATCATTAATTCTTATAATTTCTATTAGTATTATAAATGGGATATTTCTTTGGTTCATACGGCCACATCAGGCAACGTTCAAGGAGGCGCCGATGAGATAAAGGACAGTATGACTGTTACACTACCGATCTTTGAGCTGAAGGCTTCTGTTCCGCCCGCCTTCGCCGAAGCGGCTTCGCGCAGGCAGACGTGACCCCCGGGCACCCCCAGTGCCGGGCATGATGCATTTACAGGGGGCACGCCCGGGACGGGTTGCAGCGCAAGACCGGGAGATAAAATTACGGTATAAGCTGGAAGAGGCCTCTTTCCTTCCTTTCTCCTGACTTCTGAATTCCGACTTCTGCTTCTCTGCCAGCACGAAGCCGGGTTGCCTGCCCGGCAGAACGAGAGTTGTTGTTTTTCACACTTCCATTTAACAGTTTTCGTATACTCCGGTTTAATTGGGAACAATATGGCACACCAACTACTCTCCTGTTACGACCTCCACATCTCTTTTACCCTGTCCGACGGTCAGGTCGATGAAGCGGTGAGGGGTATCGCTTTTTCACTTGATGAGACTGAAACGCTCGGTATTGTCGGCGAATCGGGCTGCGGGAAGACGATGACTGCACTCGCGGTCATGCGGCTTGTTCCACTGCCGGGAAAGATCACTGCGGGAAGCGTCTTCTTTAAGGAAAATAACCTCCTCACCCTTTCAGAGCAGCAAATGCGCACCATACGCGGCAGGCATATTTCGATGATTTTTCAGGATCCGATGACCTCGCTCAATCCGGTCTATACCTGCCGCAGCCAGATAAAAGAGGCGATCGTTCATCACGGCATTGCACGAACATCCGATGCCGACGCTCTTATCGAATCGATCCTCCACGAAGTCGGCATTCCCGATCCGAAGCGCACTGCCGACAGCTACCCTCACCAGTTGAGCGGCGGAATGCGTCAACGGGTCATGATCGCCATGGCGCTGGTCTGCAACCCGCGCCTGCTCATTGCCGATGAACCGACTACCGCGCTCGATGTCACCGTTCAAGCCAGGATTCTCGATCTGCTTCACGGTCTGCAGAGCAAAAAAAGCATGGGCATGATACTGATCACCCATAACCTCGGTATCGTGGGAGATATCGCGGATAAGGTTATCGTCATGTATGCCGGTGAAGTTATGGAGTACGCACCGGTCAGGGAGCTCTTCGACCGCCCGATGCACCCGTACACCGTCAACCTGCTCGAAACGATCCCCGCCATCGCTGCGCGCAAAGAGCGGCTGACCGTGATTCCCGGGGAAGTACCGACGCTGCGGAACATTCCCCCGGGCTGTCCGTTTCATCCCCGCTGCAACCGGTCGATGCCGCGCTGTTCCACTGAACACCCGGCACTTTCAACTCCCGGTACAAACCATCAGGTGAGGTGCCTTCTCTATGCCTGAAACAGCCGCGCTGCAATCGAACGACATTGTCGTCAACGTCAACGACCTGTGCGTCCACTTCCCGATCAGAAAGGGGCTCTTCGGCGCGGTAGCCGGTTTCGTTAAAGCGGTTGACGGCATCTCGTTTGCCGTCAGACACGGCGAGATTTTCGCGCTCGTCGGCGAATCGGGGTGTGGAAAGACCACGACCGCCCAGGCGATCGCCGGGCTGCTCCCCGCCACCTCCGGATCGATCGATCTTTCGTTTGATAATATGCCGCAACGGACGATCGACTGGAAAAGCGCGGATGCCGCCGCTGCAAAAGCCGTCCGCCGACGGATGCAGATGATCTTTCAGGACCCTTACAGTTCGCTCAATCCCCGCATGACGGTGAAGGCCATTCTTGAAGAACCGCTGATTATCCATCACCTCGGCTCACGCGACGAGCGCGATCGGCGCATCCGTGCACTGCTCGACCGGGTCGGCCTGTCGCACGAGTACCTCAACCGCTATCCCCATGAATTTTCCGGCGGACAGCGCCAGCGCATCGGCATCGCCCGGGCGCTCGCCACCGACCCACGGCTCATCATCGCCGACGAACCGGTAAGTGCGCTCGACGTCTCCATTCAGGCGCAGATCATCAACCTTATGCAGGACCTTCGTACCGGTTGCCGGCAGACCCAGCTCTTCATCTCGCACGACCTCGCCGTCGTGCGCCACATGGCCGACCGTATCGCCGTCATGTACCGGGGGAAGTTCGCCGAGTACGGAAGCGAGTCGGACCTCTTTCTCCACCCCTGCCATCCCTATACGATTCTGCTTCTCGACAGCATACCGGTCCCCGGAAAGGGACGAAAACAGCGCGGCGGCAATGCCGCCGAAGAAATCGACCGCCAACCGGAGGTCGCGGGATGCGCCTTTTACCCCCGCTGCCCGCGACGACTTGACAAGTGCCGGGCCACCGTGCCCGAACTGCGGGAAGTGAAGAAGGGACACGGGGTGGCATGCTTCAATCCGGCGGGTGAATACGAAACGACGTAAAGAGCATATGGTGCGGCCCATCTTCACGACCTAGCGCTTGAAACATTTGCATTGCCTCAATAATTCTCTGCCATTTATATTCTTCATTTCAATCCGACCACCCTCAACCGAAAGAGTGAACATCATGGAACCGACGTTCCCGCCCCACGGAAAAAACGACTCCCCGCTGACGAAGATCAGCCGATGCATAATTTCAAACGGAAGAGTCGCACTCTTCTTCCTATTTCCGGCTGTTGCCTGCCCGCTGGATTCCGCCGATACCGCTTCCACGATCATATATCGATTTACCGGTGTGAATCTGTCTGGTCCGGACGCTCAGCTGCTCACGACGAAGCTTAAAAATATGCTTGAACAAGTAAACGGGGGATCATACCTCAATGCCGCTGAATGGGAAGACAGTGCAAAGGCACTGCCGGCTGAATGCGCCACCCGGGCAACAGCCGATTCGGTCACGAAGATTGCCGGCGCGCAAAAAGTGGTATGGGGTACTATCGGAAAAATAAACGATACGTATATGTGTTCCGTCTACCGGCTTACTGCCGCCCCCCCCGGTAACCGCTACGAAGTCTTTCAGGAAGAAATCACCGGCGATTTATCGGATGTGCTGAAATACTCCATACACAATATCGCGATGAAAATGACCGGACAACCTGATAAAGTAATCATGAAGCCCCTGCCCCAGCCCGTACCCCAACCAAGCGAATTAAAGATCCCGCCGCCTGCGGCGGCAGCGGCCGGAAAGGGCAGGGGACGACTCTCCATTCAAATAGACGATGATGACGCCAAGCTCTATCTGGACGGCAAGCCGATCAGTTCCGGCGACATCGAACTGCGCGTGCCTGCGGGGATGCACCGGATAACCGCAAAAAACGACGATAATACAAAAACCGAATTCGTCGAGGTTTTCAACAATGAGCAATCCATGATATCATTGAGTCTTGATGAGAACAAACGGAATGTCCGTTTTTTCATGGGCTTCGACGCAAGCTGGATGGTGGGTTCAGGGATCGAGTTCGGTCCAAGTCACACCGTCGGTCTCGAAATTAAAAAAAAGCACCTCATTGCGCTCGATTACTACTGGGGATTTCATTTTTTCGACAGCGAAATCTTCGGCGGCGGCATCAACTATATGTTTACCTTTAACGTAAAAGATATTTTCCTTGCGCGCCTCGGAGGCGGTATGGGCTTCTGGTATGAACAGGGCTGGGATTATAACGATTATTATGAAGATTATTACGGGTCGTATTATAACGAATACTTTTGGGACGCTTTCTACTTCGGCGGGCCGAAAGTGCGGCTCGAGGTCGGTTACAAGTATGTGTTCTTCACCGTACTCGATGCACAGTGCCTGATAGGTCCCGAGGATGTGAAAGTCATGTTGAACTCGGGCATTTCCTTCAGGCTTTGAGGGATAGTCGGCAACCACCACCAAACCCGGCTATCTTATGAATATATTTTTCTACGCTTATTCCTCCCCTACTCGTACACAGACACGATATTGTACGTCTTCATCTTCAGGTAAAGCGTCTTCGGGTTGATCTCCAGCATCTCCGACGCTTTCCCCTTGTGTCCGTTGGCGATGCCGAGCACCTTGATGATATGACGCCGTTCCATCTCTTTGAGCGAGAGCGCCTCTTTATCATCCTGCTTTTCTTTCTGCAGATTCGTATACTGTTTATCCGCCGTTTTCTCCTTCGGCGCATGCAGAAAGGAGAGATCGTCGGCGGTGACGGTGCGCCCGGTTGTCAATATGCAGGTCCGCTCGACGACGTTCTTGAGTTCACGGACGTTACCGCGCCAGTCATACGATTTGAGCATTTGAAGCGCACCGCGGTCGAATTCCTTCTGGAAGCCCTGCTGCGTGATGAAATAATTGATCAGCATTACGATGTCGTCGATACGGTCTTTGAGCTGAGGAACGGTCACCGACAGCACGTTGAGCCGGTAGAACAGATCGGCGCGGAACCGGTTCTCGGCCACCAGTTTTTCGAGCGGCTGGTTGGTTGCACAGATTATGCGGACATTGAGCACTATGTCCCGCGTCCCTCCCACGCGGCGGATTTCACCCGTTTCAAGAAACCGCAACAGTTTCGCCTGAAAATGGATCGGAATTTCGCCGATTTCATCGAGGAAAAGCGTCCCCCCGTCGGCGATTTCGGCGAGTCCGCGTTTCTGGGCTTTTGCATCGGTAAATGCTCCCTTCTCGTAGCCGAACAGCTCGCTTTCGAGGAGTGTTTCGGAGAACGAGGCGCAACTGATCGCGATAAACGGCTTATCCTTGCATAAACTGTTATCGTGGATCGAACGGGCGACAAGTTCCTTTCCCGTCCCGCTCTCGCCCAGGACCAGTACCGTCGACTGGGTCGGCGCGATGCGTGAAATGATGTGCTGCAACTCGACCATGACCTTACTTTTGCCGACAAGCTGGCCGCCGCGCCCCGTTTTGGCGAGTTCCTCGCGCAGTATTTTCAGATCAACCTGGGAACGCTGGTGTTCGATCGCGCGCTCGATCTGGATAAGCAACTCGTTAAGTTCATACGGCTTGCGGATGTATTCGAAGGCACCGAGTTTCATGCTCTCGATGACGTTTTCAAACGTGGCGTTACCGGTAAGAATAATCACCTCGGAAGGAATTGCATCCTGTTTCATGGTACGCAATACCTCCATACCGTCGGTATTCGGCATCAGAATATCAAGAAGCACGACATGGAAAAAGTCTTCCCGCAGCCTCGTCAGCGCGGCGTCACCGTTTGCCACCGTCTCGACGTTGTATCCCACCCGCCCGAGCTCCTTGCCGAGTAACAGACGAAGCGACGCCTCATCGTCAACAACGAGTATCTTTCCTTTGCTCATCGGACCTCCCCGGCGTAAGCCGTCATCTATTCGCTGGTATGCAGTTCCTGCCTTTTTCGTTCCACAGGTTCAACCGCAAACGTCAGGCGAGGGGAATTTCAAGGAAAACCGTTGTTCCCGCACCCTGTTCGCTTGAAATATCGATATGCCCGTTGCATTCTTCTATAATATTGTAACAGATAGCCAATCCCATACCGGTTCCCTTCCCCACCTCCTTCGTCGTGAAGAAAGGATCAAAAACTTTCGGAAGGATATCGGCGCTGATTCCCGGACCGTTATCGCTGATCTGTACCCTGCAGTAGCGGCCGGGGTCCTTCGCCGGTACCTTGCCGATGGACACCGTCGATCCGCCGGGACAGAAATCGATGCTGTTGGCGATAATATTAACAAACACCTGCTCAAGCTGGTTCGCATTGCCGCGTATCGTAATGCCGGGGTGGATGGTATCGACCACATTGAGATTGGCGTGCTTCGTACGCGTATGAGTTAACTTAACGGCATCTTCCACGCACTGGCGCAGGTCAACGTCCGCCTTCGAAACGTCGCCTTCACGCGCGAATTTCGAAAGGTTTTCCACGATGCCCCTGCACCGCAACGTTTCCATATTGATTATTCCGAGATACTCTTTCAGATCGTTCTCTTCGATCGGTTCGTTGTTCTGGATTCTCCCGAGCAGCGCGCTCGAAAATCCGAGGATCGCCGTTAGCGGATTATTGAGCTCGTGGGCGACCCCTGAAGCGAGTGTTCCAATCGACGCGAGCCGGGCGGATCGGTAGAGCTGCTGCCGGGCGATTCGCTGTTCCTCCTGTAAATTTATCTGTTCGGTGACGTCCTCCATGGCGATAACGATGCTCAGGTCGTCATCCACCGCACCGGTATAGACCGCCTTCAGACTCAACTGCAGAGGGGGGGCGGGGACTTCCCGCAGTATGGAAAAGGTCCGCTGCCCGACTGACGGCAGGTCCGACAGGGTAAACGAGTTGAGGAAGTTCTCCACCAGCGGCCTGTCCTGTTCGCGGAAAAGCGAGTAAAAGCTTTTCCCCACAATGTCCTCACGTTTTGCATTGAAGGTATCCCTGAAGAAACGGTTGCAATCGGATATCATTCTGTTGGAATCGATCGATAGATAAAGGTGTGGAAAATTCTCATAAAGACTTTCATAACGTGTTTTGGAAAGGGTGAGTTCCTTGTGAAGGTTCCGTATCCGCAGCAGCGAATTGATGCGCGCCCGCAATTCCTCGGCGGAAAAAGGTTTGGTCAGATAGTCGTCGGCATGGTTCAGCCCTTTGACCTTGTCTGCATTGGAGCATAATGCCGATATCATGATGATAGGTAAAAAATCCTTTCCGGCCGCCTTTTTAATCTGCTCGGCGACGTCGATGCCGCTAATGTCGGGCATGATGACGTCAAGAAGCACCAGATCGACCTTCTCATTTTGTACCATTGCGAGCGCTTCCCTGCCGCAACGCGCTTCGAGGGAATTGAAACCTGCTTCGTCCATCAGGGCCTTGATAAACGACACAGCATCCGCACTGTCATCGACGATCAGCACCGTTTCCGGCGCTCCCGTATATTTATCAGGCAAAGTAGTCATAAATCTGCTCCTTCAGCGCCTTCAGCGCTTTTCCCCGGTGGCTGATACGGTGTTTTTCTTCACCGGTCAGTTCGGCGAACGTCCGGTTGAATCCGTCGGGAACGAACAGCGGGTCATACCCGAACCCCCCGCTGCCGCGTGGCCTCTCGATGATCCGTCCTTCACAATACCCGTCGGCATGCAGCAAGGTCGCCTCGTCGATACGAAGCACGACCGAACAGGCGAAACGTGCCGTCCGCAGCCGCTGAGCGACGCCCTCAAGCGCCTTCAGCAATTTGGCATTGTTTGCTTCAGCGTTCCCCTGCTCGCCAGCAAACCGTGCGCTTGTCACTCCCGGCCCGCCGCCGAGCGCATCGACCATCAAACCGCTGTCATCGGCCAGCGACCATTCCGACGACTCCCGGAACACCCAGTCCGCCTTGATACATGCATTTTCAAAAAAGGTCGATCCGTTCTCCTCAATCGATGGAAGGGGTTTCCTCCAGTCACGCATCGATATCAGTTGACACGGCATATCAGCAAACAGATCGCTGATCTCCCGGAGTTTCCCGCTGTTGCCCGTTGCCATGATGATCCGTCTAATCATGCCCAATTCCATAACACCGTCACCGCCTGCACGTCATGAAACCACGACGTTTACCAGTTTTCCCGGCACGACGATGACTTTGCGTATTGTTTTTCCCTGAAGGTGGGGCTGTATTCTTTCCAGCTCCAGCGCCTTGCGTTCCAGCTCGGTACGCGTCGCTTCGGGAGATGCGGTGAACCTGCCGCGCAGTTTACCGTTGACCTGCACGACGATCGGCAGTTCATCCAGGGTAAGGGCATGTTCATCGGCCTCGGGCAACGCATGCCGGAAAATCGAAACGGTGTTCCCCATGCGCTCCCACAGCTCTTCCGCGATATGAGGGGCGATCGGCGCGATCAGCAGCAGGATCGATTCACACGCCTCGCGGATGACGAAGGGCGAAGCCGTGGTGTTCAATCGACGCACCGTGCTGGTAAGCTCGATGGTCCGCGCGATCGCGGTATTGAACTGCCAGTTGGTCTCAATGCCCTGATTCGCCCGCTGGATCGCCGAATGGGTTGCATAACGCAATTCCCGGTCCTCTTTTGAGAGGTCGGCTCCTGCTGCAGGCATTCCGGCCTTGGCCATCCGTGGAAGCACCTCATGGATGGTGTCCCATAACCGTCGCAAAAACCGGAAAGATCCCAGAACACCCTCCTCGCTCCAGAGCTGGTCACGGTCGGGCGGATTGTCGGCGAGCACGCAGAAACGCAGCGTATCGGCACCGTACTTGTCGATGATCTCCTCGGGACTGACGACATTGAGTTTCGTTTTACTCATCTTGGCGACTTCACTGACCACCGGACCACCGCAGAGCAGGCACCTTCCTTCCCTCACCTGCGTCTCCTTGAGCCATTTATCTTTTTCGCAATAATGCGCCGTCTTGCAGATCATCCCCTGACAAAACAGATTTTTTACCGGCTCTTCAAAGGAGAGCAGACCGAGGTCTTTAAGCACCATGGTAAAAAACCGTACGTAAATGAGATGCATGGTCGCATGTTCGATACCGCCGATATAGCTGTCCACCGGACACCAGTAATCGATGTCGCCCCGGTTGAACGGTTCCGCCGTGTCGCGTGCGGAGGCATAGCGCAGGTAGTACCACGACGAATCAACGAAAGTGTCCATGGTGTCGGGATCACGCACGGCGCTTCCGCCGCACTTCGGACATGTTGTGTTCATGAAGGATGCACACTCCTTGAGGGGGCTGTCGCCGGTGGGTTTGAACGATACATCGTGCGGAAGCACGACTGGAAGCTGATTTTCAGGAACCGGGACCTCGCCGCATTTGTCGCAATAGACGATCGGGATCGGCGCCCCCCAGTACCGCTGGCGCGACAGCAGCCAGTCGCGCAGACGGTAGGTCACCGTCCGTTTTCCGTACCCGTGTTCGTCTAGAAAAACGATGATATCGTTCATCGCCTCGCGATTGTTCCGCCCTGAAAACGATCCGCTCGCGACCATCGTCCCGTCATCAACATAGGCAACCTGCATTGCCGTCGGATCGGTATGACTGCCGTCGGGCGGTTCGATGACCACTTTTATCGATATGTTGTATTTGCGGGCGAATTCAAAATCGCGCTGATCGTGCGCCGGGACCGCCATAACAACACCGGTGCCGTAACTCATCACTACAAAATTGGCTATGTAAAGGGGCACGCGGTCGCCGTTGACCGGATTGATGACATAATGACCGCTGAAAACGCCTTCCTTTTCCCGGTTGAGCACTTCAAGGTCCGATGTGCCCAGCGTACGCATCTTCCTGATTGTTGCCATTTTTTCATCGGCATCGGCCTGACCCTTGATCAACGAATCGACAAGAGGATGCTGGGGCGCCATCGAGACGAAGGTCACCCCCCAGAGGGTATCGGGCCGCGTGGTAAAAACCTCAACCGTCCGGTCGCTGTTTTCCAGCTTGAAGGCGACCGTCGCACCCTCCGAATGCCCGATCCACTCTTTCTGCATTTTCAACACACGGTCGGGCCAGCCGTCAAGCTGTGCATGGTTGTCAAGAAGCCGTCCGGCGTATTTGCTCATCAGGAAGAACCACTGCTTGAGGTCGCGCTGCTCAACCGGTGTTCCACACCGTTCACAGCGTCCGTCATGCACCTGTTCGTTGGCGAGCACCGTTTTGTCGTTCGGGCACCAGTTGACAGGAGCATGTTTTCTCTGCGCGAGCCCTGCGTTATACAACTGCAGGAACAGCCACTGGGTCCAGCGGTAATAGGCTTCATGGGAGGTTGCTATTTCACGGTCCCAGTCGAACCCCCAACCGGCCCCTTTCATCTGCAGTCGCATTTTGTCGATATTGATCCTGATATTCTCCGCCGGATGTATTCCCTCCCGTATCGCCGCATTCTCCGCCGGCAAACCGAAGGAATCCCAGCCGATCGGCGAGAGTACGTGATATCCCTGCATGATCGACCGCCGGACAATGACGTCGCCGATGGTATAATTCATCACATGCCCCATGTGGAGCGTTCCCGACGGATAGGGGAACATCGTCAGCACATATTTCTTGGGACGCGCGGCGCCGGTCTTTACTGAAAAAAGGCCTTCCGCCTCCCAGCGTGCCTGCCACTTCGACTCAATCTCCGAAGGCTTATACTCTGTCACATCCGACTCCATTATGTTAAATTGTTCCGCTTGCCGCCCAACCATGGAAACAGCGCTGTGGCGTCAATTGCATCGTGAATATCTTCAACGAACGGCACCCTTCCGTCCGCAGCAAAATTCGCTTGGGCGCTTGTTGACAAAGAAGCTCTCAAAATCATTTTATACCGCTGTAACACTTATCTCTTCCATGAGCTGCCATACTGTTGTGCCGTCGATGACGCCGGGGCCGTTCTGCATTGCCTTTGCTGAACCGCACGCCACCGCCATCCTGCAAGTCTCGGAAAAGGAGAACCGTCGTCTGAAAGCGACGAGTACTCCCGCCACCATCGCATCACCGCAGCCGACCGTATCCCGCACCGGCACGCCGGGAGCGCTGCACAGCAGGCAATCGTTTTTGTGAAGTGCGATCATTCCATCGGCACCGAGTGAAATAAAGACGTAGGCGACTCCCATATCGAGGAACCGCTTCCCCTTCAGCGCAATATGATGAACGCCTTGAACCGGTTCGCCGAAAAACTCTTCGAGCTCACTCATATTCGGTTTGATCATCAATGGACGCGCACGGACCCCCCGTTTGAAGGCCGGGCCGCGCGAATCGAGCATTGTTGTAATGCCGGCATCGGCTCCTCTTTCGATCAACGCCGCATAGGTATCATCCGCAAAGCCCTTCGGCAGGCTTCCCGAAAAGCACCAGTAATCGCCCTGCTGCATATGTTGAAAGGCAAATGCCGTATAATCGTACTGCATTCGTGAGGGAAACGGGGTCGAGGCGGCGGAAATATGTGTACTGTTTCCGTTGCTTTCTTCAAGAATGGTCGTATTGATCCTCATACCGCCGGGAATGGAGAGAAAATGGTGCTGAATACCGCTTCCATCCAGTACCGCAGTGATCCGCCTGCCGTCATATTCCGGTAAAAGGCCGTGAACACCCACCTCCTCTCCCAAAGCCCGAATGGCCCTTGCGACATTCAGACCTTTGCCGGCAGGCGTCTGAAGGCATTCGCTGTCCAGATAGGTCTTCCCGCCATGCAATTCATTAACTTTACAGATCACGTCCAGCGCCGGATTGAGCAAGGTGCACCAGATCAAGAAACCGGCCCCCTGTTTAACAACAGATAGAGTAACTTCAGCGCGCGGATCATCATCGCGCTTAAAAAAATAACAGCAATGAACTGTGCAACCCGCAGGATTTTTTCAACGATTTTATACTGCATGGACAATGGGAACCTTTTTATTCGACCCCAAACGCAGAAACAGACTGTGGTTTGCTGCCTGAAATCGGTAAAGAGTACTGAACGTCAGGATTAAAATACAATAAATCCCATAGCCATGAAACAGAAAACACTCTGTTTCCCCCGGGGATGGTTCATGTAAAATATCTGGTAGTAGTCTCAGGCGTCACTTGTTCTGCAGATCGACCGGATAAACCCCTTTAAGATCGATGTTTCCCCGTCGGTTTGCAAAATTTACGCTGTCGTGTTGAATGGAATCGGCCAAGATATCATGTTGTTTATTCATTGCCGCTTCCGTAACAGGTGTTGCTGGTTGTGCAGGAGTTTCTGTCTCTTTCCCGGTGCCGGCGGCAGTTTTCGGCTCTTCCGAGAGATCAGCCCTGAAAACAAGATAACCGACCACGGTAAAACCTATTAAAAAGAGAGCAAGCGAAATGGCCGATTTCTTGAGAAAAAGAGAGATAATACTCAGGTGGGTCACCCGTTGACGTCCTTCGGAACAGACCCGGAGGATTTCCGCATCGCACGTCGCTGAAGGGGTATCGCCAAGAATATCAATTGAAAAAAGATGTTCCCTTTCATGCTGATACGTTTCCCACTCATAAGTACATTCAGAACATTGTCTGATATGTGCGGCAAAAGTTTCCCCCTCCTGCTCGTTCAATTCACCGGAACTGTAAAGTAATCCCATCTCTTCCCATAAATTACACGCCATCGATCCCCCTCTTTTTCAGTTCTTTCCGGATGTTTTTCAAAGCCAACCTCATCCTTCCAAGGGCAGTATTTATCGGACAATTCATTATTACCGCAATCTCTTTAAATGGGACACCTGCCATTTCACGCAGTAAAAAGACCTCTCTTTGTAATGGATCGAGTTCAGCGACCGCATCCCGGACTATCGCCTGAATATTTTTGTTCGATAGTTCCTTATCCGGCCGGTCGATCCTGCTCCCTACTGCATTTTCGGCATCCTCTTTATGTTCGCTTTCAACCTTCACGTGACGAAAATAGTCGATCGTCCTTTTATGGGCGATACCGAATAGCCAGCTTAAAAAACTCCGTCCTCGATCAAACTGATCAGCGTTACGCAACGCTGCAAAGAAAGTTTCTTGCAGCAAATCTTCAGCTATCTCACGGTTTCCGGTCATTCGAATAAGAAAACCAAACACCCGGTTCTTATATTTCTCATAAAGGGTCGAAAAACCTTTTGTGTCTCCTTTTAACCAGAGATCAAATGCTCCCTGGTCATCTTCGTTGTTGTTCTGCATCAATTCTTGCATAAATTACGTCTCTATCAGATGAATATTGTATCGTATTGCCATTAAAATAATGATGTACTACTTACCTTTCAGATTTCCCTAATTCTTCACGTATTGCTTCATCGTCAGGGCTCAACCGGCGTGCGTTTTCAAGATGTTCCTGATAACCGGCAATGTCTTTTCGAAGTTTGGCTATCTTTGCCAACCCCAATTCCGCCCTTCCAAGCGAGGGATCGGCCCTTAACGCGCGCTTATAGAACGATTCCGCCCACTGCGGTTTCGATTGTTCCATATGTGTTTCTGCCCGTTCCAATATAGAAGGTGCATGATCGGGTTTTATGAAACTGATTTCTTTATAGGTTTCAATTGCCTCATCATATTGTTTGAGCGACCTTTGTATTTTTGCCTTTAACATCAAAACAGGAATATTTTCGGGATCGGTCGCCAGTATCTCTTCAACGACACCTGCGGCATCCTTCTCTTTCCCCTGCATCGTAAGTGCTTCCGCATAGAGAAGCATATACCGGTTATCCCGTTTAATGGAGATCAACGCCTCAATTTCCTTCTGCGCCTTCTCTCTCTGTCCGCTTTTCTGGTAGAGTTCAAAAAGCTGAAACCTGATTTCCGGATCGTCGTTTTTCTTCTCTTTTGCCTTATTCAGCAGAGCGACCGCCTCCTCGGTACGCCCGGTTTTGACATATCCCTTCGCGAGGACAGGCATCACCTCCGGATCGTTCGGTTGAAGGGTATTGGCTATTTCGAGAAAAACGATTCCCTCATTGTACTGGTCTTTTCTCATAAGAATTGTACCCATGCGCCGGTTTGCTTCTATATTCTGAGGGTCGATTTCCGCATACCGCCGGTACGCTTTGAGTTCCTCGTCATCATTACCCATTTTCCCGTATATTTTTCCGAGTTCAAGCCACACCGAGGGAATCGAATCGGCAAGTTCGGTCACCCGTCTGAAAAGCGGCACCGCCTTTGGAAGCAGCTCTTTCCGTTCGGAATACATTAAACCAAGACGAAGAAAGTTACGGTAATCCGACGGATACCTGACGATATTTTTCTCATATATTTTCTGCGCATTCATTGGGTCTTTCTTCTCCAGAAGCGATGCCTGTTTAAAAGCGGCATCGGGATCATACACGCCGGGAAGGTTAAGGTAATCACGATACGCCTGCGCCGCGGCTGCCATGTTCGAATCGTTCTCGAATGCCTGGGCGATCAATTTGAAAATGTTGCGCCGCATGGTTCCTTTGATCGTTTTATTGGATTTCAGCGGCAGCAGAACAGCGAGGATATTGCTGTTGTTTCCGGTCCTGTTGCAGGCATCGGCATAGTTAACCGCATCCTCGGGCGATAAAAGCTTAACCGCAATTTTGTAATACCTGACCGCACCGGCATAATCACTCTTCCCGTAAAGATATGCACCTACTTTCGCGGCGAGCACCTGGTCGCTCGAATCTTTTGCAAGAAACTGACGGTAGAGATTATATGCTTCATCAGTACGCATCCCTCTAAGATATAAATTTCCAAGTTCCTTCAACTCATCAACCGTTTTGGCGTTCATCATTATTGCCTGTTCGTACGACACAATCGCATTGCCGACCTCACCGTTCGCCGCCTGACATGATGCGAGTGCCGTCAGCGCATCGAAATTTGACGGCTCCAGTTCCAGCGCCTTCTGGTACATTTCAATCGCTTCGATGTACTCTTTCTTCTTCTGATACATCAAGCCGAGGGTCATATAGGTACTCAAGTCCGCACTCCCTGCAGCAACCACCCCGGTAAGCGCCTTGATTACCTCGTTCTGCTCCCCTTTGGCAATCACTATTTCGGCATATCGTTTATAGAACCCCTTAATGGCAGGGTCAAGCTTGAGTGCCAGACGGTATTCGGCGAGCGCACCATCAATATTTTTCTGTTCATAGTAAAGGTCCCCCAGATCGCGATGCGCCTCCGCGTCATCACCCTTGAGGGTGAGATACTGACGAGTGTATGAAACCGCGTCGGCCACATCACCTTTTTTCCTCGCCAGTAGCGATAGATGTTTCAGTACTTCGGTCGATTTCGGCGTAAGCGCCAGCAGTTCACGATAGTACCGCATCGCTTCGCCGCTGAAATCATTCGATTCAAAGTACCTCGCGAGCCGCAGGCGCGATTCGGTGTTCGAACCGTTCATTTGCGCGATCTTTTTATCGACAAACGACAATTTGTCCTTAAGGCCGTTTTTTTCGTAACAATTTGCCAGATTGGTCAGCAGATCGATATTGTCAGGGTCCTGCTGCAATAACTTTTCGAATTGCTCCTGTGCTGCGGCATATTTCTTCTCCTGTAAATTCACCAACGCAAGGACCAGCCGCGCTTCATGCAATTTCCCGTCCATTTTGAGGGCGGCTTCGGCGGCGCTTCGAGACCTGTCGTACCGTTTCAATTCAAAGGCGGCTTGTGCAATCCCCTCCTGCGCTGCGGCGCTTTTTTTCAATTTGCCGCTCTTCTCGAATTGCTGCAGTGCCTCGCTAAAACGTTTACTCTTCAGATTGTAGCGCCCTAAAGCAAGATAGATATGAGGATCATCAGGGCTCAATCCCATCAACACTTCAAAGGTTTTCCGGGCTTTTTCGCTATTTCCGCCGCCTTGATAGAGATCCGCCAGCCGGGCATACGCCTCGACGTTTCTGCTGTTGACCTCAATCGCTTTTTCCAAGCTTGAAATTGCGTTCTTCGTATCCTTGAGTCCCTGATACGCTTCCGCCAGAAGGAAATACCCCTCCGGAACCGTCATTCCTTTCGGGTCGGCCGCGACAATCGGTTGCAACTGTCCGAGAGCCTCCCGGTAAGCTTTTTGTAAAAGGTTCGCACGCACGACCTTTTCCCTGGCCAATAAAGCTTCCGGGACCACGGACGACTGGCCGAAACGATCGACCGCTCTCATATAATAGCTTGCCGCCGCAGAGATGCCCTGAGTCTTTTCAAGGGCAAAACCGTACTGGTACAAATCTTTGGCGGTCAGGCTGTCAGCCGGCACGACGCGATAAGCCCCGGCACTCTCACTGTAGTTTTTCCTGGTGAAAAACGCCCGGGCAAGCATCATGTTTACCGGGAGGACTGATCCTCCCTGTGCCTGAGCCTTTTTAAGGTAGGCAATTGCCGAATCGGGAACCCCGAGTTCGGTATATGCTTTACCGATTTGAAATGCAAGTTCTCCCGATGCGTTTTTCAGAAAGCTTCGCTTCAGCAGTGGTACGGCTGCCGACCAGGCGCCTTCGTTGAAATAAATATTTGATAATTCGCGTGCCGCAATCACATTGGAAGAATCAGACTGAAGTACCTTCTCCATCGCCTTTTTTGCCTCGGCCGGGCGGCCAAGCGCGATGCATGCCTGAGCGTATTCCCAACTCGCCTCCGCGGTAAAATTGAGTGCAAGCGCCTTTTGCGCCATAGTTATGGTATTATCGTATTGCGCCATCCTGTTGTAGGCGCGTGCGGCACCCAGCAGCGCATTGTAGTCGTTCGGGTTCATCCGCCATGAAACAAGAAAACAGGCCAACGCTTTTTCGTGCATCCCCAGTGCGTTATTCGCCTCACCGATCTTTATCCAGGTCATGGCATCACGATCGGTCGGTGCGATCTTTTCATCCGCATACTCGATCGCCTCGCGGAATTTCTTTTCTGAAAAGAGCTTATTGAACGTATCATCGGCATGAGCGGGTCTCGTCGGTAACATGATCAAAAACCACATCACCGCCGTTGCTGAACGGATATCCGGAAGTCGCATACGGTGTTCTCCTCCCCTTTTAACCTTTTCTACGTCAGCGGATTGACAACGATCACAATGAAGTCTGATTTGGTGCAAAGCCGGCACGCCATCGAAACAAACCCGCATTCATGATAAGAACTCTCCGGTAAGTAACATGGCGAAAAATATTCTTGTTCTCCATCGATCGGAAATCGACGATCGAACTTATTAAAAATGGTAATTCGCAGTCATTTTTGCAACTTATCAGCCGCGTTACGCCGGTAGCGACCGAGGTCCCGGAAAAACCTCTTCCAGTCGAAGAGCAAACCCGGATCGACCTTGCAGTCACTTCGCAATCCCATTTCAACCGCCCCTGTGCCAGCCACCTGTTCATGTCCGACGTAGGTCATCAACACTCCTCTTGACTGTTCAATCGTATGACAGAGCATACCGAGCAGACGGTATTGCGTCGGCGTAAACCCGCTTGTGTCGGTGGCCAACAGTTCGATGCCGATGGAAAACTCGTTCACGTTCCGTCGTCCGTCGGGTTGCGGCATGATACTCCCCCCGCAATGCCACGCTTTGAATTGATCAGGAACCAGACGGTAAACCGCACCTCTGCGGGTGATGAGGTAATGACTGCTTGCCCCGTATTCGGCGAAAAGGGGAATGACATGATCGAGACAAAAGGGATCATCGGGAAAACGCTCGACGGCGCTTATATAATGGATGACAATGACATCAACCACGTCACCGGCACGATCAGACCAGAGCCGCTTCTTTCCCGTTGCGGCAACCAGATCGCCGATGGTGTCGTTTCCACAACGTTTGGAGTTGGAACTTTGAAGCAGCAAATCGTGGATTTTCCTACCCATCTTTTTCCTCCGACGGAGTTTATATGTACCGAAGGGTCGGTGCCGTCTTCGCCAGTAAAATAGCATCCGACCAGTCGGCCGGCATCATTATCTAAATTGAGCCGGGTCGCTTGTAGGGCAGGTAATAGCCCTTCCTCTCCGTCACTGAAATTATTTTACCGGTATGCGGAAAATTCCCGAAGCGGTCCTGATCACCGCAGGAACAAAACGTCTCGGTTTTCACCTGGCGAGGGCGACTCTTTCGATGGGCTTCAGCGTCATTCTGCACTTTCGCTCCTCCGACCGTCACGCCCGCAATTGGCTGCAGCGCAACCCCCGTTTCAACGGTAAAGTCTTTTTTATACGCCACGATCTCGCCGATGCACCCGAAACGGTTATCAAGAAATCGCTCGAACTGCCCTGTACCCTGACCGGTCTGGTCAATAATGCATCCTCCTTCTCACCGGGCAATCTCACCGATCCCGGACACCTGCGGCACATGTTCGATATTCATCTGTTCGTTCCCGCACACCTGGGGGCCTTTTTCCATAAGCATGTCAAGAGCGGCTGGATCATCAATATCACCGACGCGGCGATTGGAAGTCTCAATACCACCTGGCAGAATTACCGCATGTCAAAGCTCTTTCTCGAGGAACTGACCCGCCAGCAGGCGGTACTATTCGCGCCCGGCTGCCGCGTCAACGCCCTAGCCCCCGGCGCCATTCTTCCCGCCGCAGGAAGCAGCAGGGCGGCATTCAACGCGCTTGCCGATAAGATTCCGCTTCGAAAAACCGGTTCACCGGCTTCACTTGCCGACGCCTATTGCTTTCTCGTAAAGAATACCTGCTGTACCGGCCAGACCATCGCGGTCGATGGTGGATGGCATCTAGTTACCTAATGATCACGATAGCGCTGTATCAGTTCAGGCAACAGGTTGTCGATATGTTGCTGCAGAAGCTGGAAGGTTTTCCGGTAGGCATTGATCGGTCTGCCGACAGGATCGGGGATTGTCGCTTTTTTCCCTTTGCGATCGGGCCATGCCCCAAGCATGAAAAGACGATCTGAAACCTGCGGAAAAAAGAGATCAATAAAATTGATCTGCACCGGTTCCATAACAAAAATCAGATGGCTCATCTTCAATTCATCGGGAATAAGAGGCCGGGAGCTGTGTTGTTCAATATCAATCGACTGTTCACGGCATACGGCTATGGCAAACTCCGTGGCACAGTTTCCCTCCTCGGCGTGGATTCCCATTGAAGCAACGTGCAGGCAGGATAAACCGTTTTCGACACATTTTTTTTTCATAATGCCTTCAGCTATCGGGCTTCGGCACATATTGGCATTGCAGATAAAAACAATTCCGGCCATCGCGACCCCGTCTGTCGAAACGTGGAGAGTGCCTGCGCCTGCACGGTACCCTTGGAAAATTCATTGAAGAATATAGTATTTTACGTGAACAACCTCACAGGAGTTTTCTCATGGCTTTAAGTAATGAAGAAAAGGGCGTTATTGAGGAGGCACTATCGGTCTATCTGCAGATCATTGCCCGCCAGGTTCCGCCCGCGCAGGTACAGCAGCTCGCCCAGGTAGCTCAGAATATCGTCAAAAAACTTGACAGTGTCGGAAGCGGCGGAGGAAAACAGGGGAATAAACCGGCCGGTATCACCGATGAATGGTACAAGAATGTCTGCCTTAAATGCGACAAACTCTCTCCGGGCGGCTGTACCGATAAAGTTACCGAAAAATACCCGGGAAAGTGCGACCCGATTCTGCACTACGAGCGGAGCAGGGCTTTAGGTAAAAAATAGCTGCCGTCTCAGGAACTGCCCCTCCCGGCAGGTGTCGGCCGAGATCACTATTTTTAGAAGATAATCGCCCGCGTTTCTACGAGACTAAGGCATGTACAAAATCCGCTGCTGCCGCATACCGATGGAGTGGCCTTTACTGTTGATGACCGAAAGACGGATGATATAGGTTCCCGCCCCGAGTGCTCCCGACGTTCCCGGCTGCAGCAGGAGGTTGTTCAATCCCGGCCGGAGAGCCTGCCGGGTGAGATTTTTATTCCAGACACGGCGGCCCAGTTGATCGAAAAGGACAACCTGCAGTCGCTGTACATCGTCATACGGAACAGTGAATTTAATGCGCATTTCTCCCCTGCAGGGATTGGGTGACACACGCAGCAATGTAAAATCCGCCGTCAACCTGCCGCTCCACGACGCCAGGTATGATGAGTCGCCGACAAGCAGCCAGCGGTACGCTTTCGCGTGGGCGTCAACCGACAGGCTCTGCGCTGAAGGCGCATCGACGATCTTTTTTACGGCGGGGTCGTAGATGCCGGTCCGGAAATTGGACGGAAGCGATGGCGGAACGACAATATCGTAGGTGAATTGTGCCGGTTGCGCATCATCATTACTGAAAAGTAAAGGAAAGATAAAACCTCCATTCTCCGCCTCATGAAACACCAGGTTGCCGTGAACGGTATTGCGCCGCGCATCGATCACCAGAACCCGCTGTTTACTGAATGAAGGCGACACCGGAAAGCGGCTCACTCCCTTGCCGGCCCTGAACCCGCAAAAAACCGGCGTCATTTTTCCTTTATCGGTGCGTGCTTCCACGACCACGCTCCATCCGGCCTGCGCCCGTTCTTTCCCCGCTGCCTGCTGCGAAACCGTATATTGTGAAAACGCCTCGGGAACCGGAGGTATCTTCAGATGGATGTCAGTCATTGATGCATTGAAAATGGAGTAGGTCCCGATACCGTCTTCCCCCGGTTCACAGGCAAGGAAAGACATGCTGGAATCCCTATCCGGGATCGTCGGAATGTGTTTCGGTTGCGTCAATGTTCCGGCGTCGCCGACCTCCCACCGGTAAATCTGTATCTTGTTGGTGACGGCGGTATCGCCCGACGTTTCCCTGATAATGTCGCCGATTCTGATATTAAATTTGTACGGCAGGGCGATATCGGTCCAGTCATTGGCATTGAGGGTGATGGCATAGGGTTGTTTAACGCTTACCGTTACTCCTTCACCGAGGCTGGTAATCCGTTTATCCCCCCTCGATTTGACCCAGATAACCCTGCCGGGAACAAGGTCGAAAAGATCGCTGTCGGTCGGGCGGTACTCCACCCAGTTGGTGTCGTTCTTCGCATCGGAGGCCACCCGTGACGAAGCGGTATCAACCCACCGGTAAATCCTGAAATGTGTCGAATCGTATTCCCATTTGTCCGAAGTACGCAGGTCCTTCAGCGCCGTTTCGATCGAACGATCGTTTAAAAGCGCAGTAGTACCGACAGGAATCCATTGTTTTGCCGGCAGTACGCCCACCTCATCCGACTTCAAACGGGTGACCTTGCGGGAAATATCGGCAGTAGTAACGAAGCGCCCGTCGGAAATAACGAGGAGGGCGCGGATACTCCGGTCATCCGAAATGGAATCATCGGGAACCGTCACAAATACCGTATCATTCGCCGCGTTGCAGCGTCCCGTCGGAACGGAGACGTCCCCGGTATCATTGATTCTCCAGTAGAACAACCGTGCCGTGCTGTTGACCACATTATCGGAAATCGCTATGGTATCGATAATATCCTGATTCGGCAAAACAGGCTCTCCCGTGTCACTGATAATGGAAATCAACGGCCGCAGCGTATCAATCATCAGAATAAAAGGATCCGGATTATCGCTGGCCCGTTTTGCCACCGAAACAATTTTTTGCGCCGAGTTGAGCGTACTGTGCTCATTGACCCTCCAGCCGGTGTCCGGATCGTACTGGTACATCCGGATGTCTTCAGGCGTCAGGCCGCTGCCGATGAGTAATGGGTCGTAGCGCAGGCCGATGTTGATGGAATCGGACCTGCTATCCTTGACAAAATCGAATCCGATCCGGCTGACGACGACGAATCCCCGGGGCGCGGCAGGGAGCTTGAATACGCGGAGGGTATCGGTGACGCTTACCGTTCCGCTGCCCCTTTTCCAGAGTTTCACTATTTGATTGAATGCCGTGACGACCGTATCATCACCGGGAAAATAGACCACCCGCTGCCATGAAGGTGAGGGAACGGCAACGGTACCGCGTGAAGCGCTGGTGGCAGCCGCCCAGCCATCTCCCTGCCGGCGCAGCAGTAACGCCAAATGATACGTCGTGTCGAAGAGCAGATCCTCCCCCAGATCAATCGACGCGGTGTTCCCCTGCATCTTCAGATTCGTGACGATTCTGCCATAGGTGCCGTTGGGTATTGTGGTACCCTCCGGAGGTGAGCCGACCGCTAGTTCGATTCCCGCCGCCATAGTATTCAACGAACCGATACCGGCCGTATCGACATCCCAGGTTACCTTGATGAGGTTCGTCGCGGTGTCGAAGACCGACGAAACGTTTTCAACTGTATTGGGTATCGTCGTAAAGAGGGACTTTGTCGTGGCGGTGTCACGGGAATCTGCCGTAACGAACGACCAGTCGCCCCCTTTTACCACCTGCAAACCAACCCCATAGCGGGTCCCCGACAGAAGACCGATGATCACCGTAGTGGTCATATTTTTCTGCAGCGGGACCGGAGTATAGGTTCCCGTGGCAAAATCAGCTGCAAGCGGAATGGAATCTCTCCCCCACCAGATCCGGATGGTATCACAATCAACGGTCCCGGTAAATTGCCAGTGCACATAGAGTGAGGTTGTCGTCGCGGAATCGATGGACAATTTGGCATTGTTAACGGGACGCAGGCGACCCACGCCGATTTTTTTCTCTATTGCAGGGCTTCTGTTACCTCCAACCCCGCGCCACGATACCCGAACGGTTACCGAATCCTCCAGGCCGGCAAAAACGGAATCATGGTACGTTCTGGAGAACAGTTTTTCCCCCGCCGCCGGCAGATCCGCCGGGTAAATCTTTCCAATTGAATCCGCCTCGAAAACGCCGGTACCGATCCCGTATTCAATGACAAGATACATAAGGGAATCACGAGCGATCGACGTCAGATTGTTGATTTTAACTATCATTGAATCGGATACACGTTGATGGACAAGTTCAAGGACAAGCCTGTTTTTCAGCGAATCCGAAGAACACATGGACACGGTATCGCGCTGGTCCGTCGACACGGCGGCAATCACGGTCTCCGGATTTTTCCAGAAAGGAGCGACGACCATATACAGAAACTTGCATTCATCCGGTACAGCGGTAAAGATTTGGACTGAGGTATCGTAGGTATCGGCGGCGCCGGCACGCATTTGTTGCAGGGAAATTTTAACAAGGTTCGTATCCGCCGGTGAGAGCATCCCCGACGGAAAGGTCAGGGTGCTGAACCATAACCCGACCGTATCGACGTAGGCCGGCGCGGCATCGGAATACGGGAGAACCATGAAATTGCTGATAGTCAATTTGATTCGTGTCGGATCGATAAAGGCGGTTTTGAGCTTCAGCGGATTATCGAGAGCAGTAGTGCTCACCCTCAGCCGGATATCGACGGAATCTTTCCCCGCGTCATTCGAGACGATACAGCGATACGCGACACTGCTTATCTGCGTCAGGTCGGTCAATCTCAGGGAATCGGCTGTCGCAAGGGTCGTTGTATCCCCCACTTTGATCCATGTGTAATCTAACGGCGACTTCCCTTGTGCAACCACTTTCAAGGTGATCGAGGCGCCTTCCGTCAGAATGGTATCGCTGCTTCTGGAGATTATCTTCGGCGCTGCCGGCAGAACACGGAGGAGTGCGGGTTTGCTTGAATCGGTTCCGGCGATATTGGTGACGAAACAAACAAAAAGTCCGGAATCGCCAAGCGCTACGTTCGGGCGTTTATAGGTTGCGGATGTCGCGCCTGTAATGGTGTCACCGTTTCGTTTCCACAGGTAGTCGATATTCTCACCTGTGGCGGTGATTGAAAATGTAGCCGTATCACCGCTGTAGACAGTAATCGTATCGGGATGTTTGGTAATGACCGGAAGGGCGACAACATGCAATGTCATTGTATCGCTGAATACGCTGTCGCGGCTGTTTTTTACCACGCATATGTATTTTGCGCCGTCGTCGGTGAGAGCTGTTGGCGCATTCATTGAATCATACGTTGAAACCGGGGTTTCTGAACCGATTTTTCTCCAACTGTAGGTGAGCGGCCCCGTTCCGGTGGCGACAATCCTAACTACAAGCGGTTTGTCGACCCCGACCGACGTATCAGCCGGCGGTTGTTTGGTGATAACCGGCGGCTGAACAGTGTCGCGGATATCCCAGCAGCCGGCATCGCGTCTTCCGGTGGAGTCCTGAATGCGGACCGTATCGGAAAGATCTAGGCCCGGCGCCCCTGTTAAAGTCCCGATATTGCGTGCAGGTGAAGCCGGCGTCGGCCGCCAGTCGGCAGGTTTTATTTTTCCCGATGGAACGGTAAACTTCGGGTCGGTACTGCTGACACAACCGGTTCCATAGTTGGTAATCGTATCTTGGGTCAATGAATAGGTTATCTTGGAAAGCAGGTCCGGTGTTCCGGTGTAAACCTTGTCGTTTGCATTGAAAATACAGTTGAAAATGGTGGTTTGCGATACAGGACATGCATCGTTTGAAACCTTAAATACAACAGAAGATTTATAAAAAGTACAGTTAACGATTTTTATGGCGGGAGGCCCCCCCCAAGCTGCAAAATTTATTGCTCCGTTCGAAAAATCATTATTAATAAATAGACAGTTTTCGAAAATGGTAGTTGAAGCCACATTGCCTTGAAGGTAAAAAAATTCTGTTGCATCAAAATCGCGAATAACGCAATTCCGAAATCGACGTGATAAAGCGCTTAAACCGGAATTAAACGCCTGATTTCCCGTAAATACCACACGTTCAAAAGTGACATTGACTTTATCAAAATAGTTATACCATTCACCCGCCGTATGGTTGAGTTTTGGAAATTTATCAGGATTTTTCTGTTCCCCGACAAATAGAATGCTCCCTGAAAAAGTTGTTTTATCAAGGTTTTGCGATAACGGAAACGTCACCTGTTCCGTATCGGTAAAAATAACACTATCGGTTACCAGCGGCGATGAACTGAGATTTATTGCGGCAAGTACCTCATCAAACGTCTGATAATTTCCACTGCCGGTGGCTTTCGTCGAATTTACCGTAACCTTAGATGCCGAAATATCCACTGTTATGGCAAGCACAGGCAAGAGCCCGAAGAACCAACAAAGCCCTCTTTTTCTGCAATACTTCAAATGAAACACCATATCAAGCCTGTCCTCCCCTCACATTTCTATCTAATTGAAATGGAGAAGCCCTCCCTACTAACCCTGTATATTATAATATAATAAATTATCTATATATAGAGAATTCCGGCACTGAATCAATTCTGTTTTTACTTACAAGATAATACCTTCGGATCACCTAATTGAAGTAATGCATTGCGAAAATCATCAGGTACCGGCGCGGTAATAGCAGTTTGAACACCGGTTTGAGGGTGGTTGAAAGTGATACGGTACGCATGCAGTGCCTGCCTGTCGAAGCATTTATAAATTTTATACGCAAAAGGACGTTCAACCGGATCGATCCTTAAAATCCGCTCCTTTCCCCCGCCATAAAGCTTATCCCCAAGCACAGGAAAACCGGCAGAGCTGCAATGGACCCGTATCTGATGTGTTCTTCCGGTGCGGGGGAAAAACCTGAGGATCGAAATACCGCATCGGTGCACTACTGTCTCATACATTGTTGCCGCAGGTTTTCCCTGTGCCGAAACCGCCCTCTTTATTGGTTCGCGACGGCTGCGGTCGAGTGGGAGTTCAATAGTACCCCTTTCCGGCAATGGCCTGCCGATACAAACGCCGAGATACTGCTTGGAAACCGTACGTTCGGCGAAATCCGCCGCAAGCCGTGTATGCACACGATTGTTTTTCGCCACAAGAAGCACCCCGGAGGTCTCTTTGTCGAGACGGTGAACGATACCCGGTCGCTCCTTTGAGAATCCGTCGGAGAGACCGCGCCCATAAAAGAGGAGTGCATTGACCAGTGTCCCGTCATGAACCCCGTTTCCCGGATGCACGACAAGTCCGGCCGGTTTATTGACCGCGAGCAGGAATTCGTCTTCATAGAGGATTTCCAGGGGGATATCCTGCGCAGCGGGCCGCACCAACGGTGATTGAACACCCACATGGTGAATGGCCACGACATCCCCTTCGGTAATACGCTGTTTTTTCACCGCGGTCTGGCCATTGAGCAAGACAGCACCCTCGCCGATCAGCCGCTGCAGCTGCGACCGGGAAACGCCGTCAAGCCGACGTGAAAGAAACAGGTCGAGCCGCATCCCGGCCTCCTCCCGGCTGACGGTTATCTGTGGGGTGGCCACTTGCAGAGACCGTTTCTTTTTATCATTTTAAAGTGCCGTAACTCGTTAAGGAACACTCATGCATCCGCTATCGTATCTAAAAATAATACGCCCCCCCAATGCCGCAATGGCTGCAGGGGCGGTCTGCCTCGGTGCCTGGATCAGTTCGGCGCGTCTCCCGCTGTGGAGCATCTCGATACTTGCCGCTGTCGCAGTATGTGCTGCCGGTTTCGGCAATGTCATCAATGATATTCTCGACGTGGGAACCGACCGTATCAGCCACCCCGACCGACCGCTTCCTTCCGGTACCATGGGACGAACCGGCGCCATTACCTATGGCGCACTGCTGGCACTTTTTGCACTGGCCGGTGCATTCTTGGTAGGGCCCCGGTTCGGTATTGCCACGCTGCTGCCGCTTATGCTCCTGATAATCTATGCGATCAGGCTCAAAGCCACTCCGCTTGCCGGTAATGTCATTGTGTCGCTGCTGGTTGCCTATGCATTGATCTTCGGGAGTCTCGGCGCTCCGCAGTTCCATCACCTCTTCGTTCCCGCACTGCTGGCGATGCTGCTCAATTTCTCCCGTGAGATCATCAAAGACCTACAGGATGACCCGGGAGACCGGACGGCGGGGATCATCACTTCCGCGGCGCTTCCGTTTGCGCTTCTGAAAAGAGTACTGTTCATCTGCAGCGGCATCTATGCGCTGCTTCTGTTTCTGCCCTGCCTGCTCGGCCACTTCGGCACCATGTATGCAGTCATCGTTTTCACGGCAGTGATCCCGCTGCATATCCGCCGTCTTCTGCTGCTTCTGCGGCCTGACTGGCGCGACCGTGTCTCGACGATCTCTCTTCTGTTGAAAATCGAAATGATATCCGGCCTCCTGGCGCTTGCAATCGACCGCTGCTTCACCGGAACCTGCCCATAAAAAAAGCGGCGGTGAATGATTCACCGCCGCCCCGGTTAAAATTTTTCCGCCGATTTATTCTTCGGATTTTACTTCAGCACTACCCTCGGCGACAGGCGCTTCCACCGGGGTTTCCGCCACTGGAGCCGCTTCCACAACCTCCGCCGGTGCCCCACTAGCTTTTTCGGCGTCGGCTTTTTTCGATCTTCCCTTGCCGGACTTCGCCTCCGCGGCAGGCTTCACCGGGTACTTTGTACTGTAATCGGTCCAGAGCGCCGCGTCCTTATCTTTGAAATATTCCGTCACGCTCAGAACGATTTTCCGCCCTTCAAGATCGAATTCGATCACTTTCGCCGGTGTTGTATCACCGACTTTGTAAATCCGCGAAGGATGGCTGGTCTCCTGCCCGAGCTGATTGAGCGGAATGAATCCTTCAACATCGGCCGAACAGTTGACGACAATACCCCGGTCGAGAAGGCGGGCCACTTCACATTCGGCGACATCCGTGCCCACGAGATACTCTTTCGCGAGGTGTTCCCACGGATCCTCGGAAAGCTGCTTGATTCCCAGGGAGATCCTGCGCTTATCAGGATCGATATCGAGTACTTTGACCTCGATGGTATCCCCCTTTTTCAAGATCTCGCCGGGATGATTTATTTTCTTTGTCCATGACATGTCGGAAATATGGATGAGCCCGTCCACGCCCTCCTTGAGTTCGACGAATGCCCCGAACGCGGCGATATTCCTGACTTTGCCTTTGACAACCGTACCGATCGGGAATTCACCGGGCACCCGTTCCCACGGATCAGGTTCGAGCTGTTTAAACCCAAGCGAAATTTTTTGATTATCCTTGTCGATTTTGAGTACCACCGCCTCGACGATATCACCGATCCCGACGATTTTCGAAGGGTGTTTTATATGCTGGGTCCATGACATTTCAGAAATATGAATAAGCCCTTCGATCCCCTTTTCGAGTTCCATGAATGCACCGTAATCGGTAATCGAGACGATTTTTCCACGGACACGGGACCCTTCGGGAAATTTGTCCTCAATGCCTTTCCACGGATGCTCGGAGAGCTGCTTAAGCCCCAGGGAGATCCGTTCTTTATTGTCGTTGAAATCGAGCACTTTAATCTTCAGCTTATCGCCGATGGCGACGATCTCCGAGGGATGGTTGACCCGCCCCCACGACATATCGGTAATATGCAGCAGGCCGTCGACGCCTCCCAAGTCGATGAATGCGCCGAAATCGGTGATATTCTTGACGGTTCCTTCACGTACCTGCCCCTTCTCCAGTTCGGCGAGGATTTTTTCACGCAAGGCACTGCGGTCTTCCTCGAGAATGACCCTGCGGGAAACGACGATGTTGCGCCGTGCCTTGTTGACCTTGATTACCCGGAAACGAAAGGTCTGGCCGATAATCGCATCCATGTCGGGTATTTGCCTCAAATCAATCTGCGAACCGGGCAGAAACGCATCGACGCCGAACAGATCGACCACGACGCCGCCCTTGATCCGGCGCACGAGGCGGCCCTCGACCGTCTCCTGGTTTTCGAATGACTTGTAAATTCTATCCCACACCCTGAGAAAATCGGCCCGTGATTTCGAAAGGATGATCTGGCCCTCGCTGTCCTCAACCTGCTCGAGAAAAACGTCGATCTCATCACCCGGTTTGAACTCGTGGACGTTCTTGAATTCAGAGATGGGGATGATCCCTTCGGATTTGAAATTGACGTCAACGATTACCTCTTTTTCAGTGATACGCAATATTCTTCCGCGTACGACCTGCCCCTCCTCGATGCCTTCGAGCGATTTATCGTACTCCTTGAGAATTTCCTGGACCTGGCCCGGCCGGTAAAAGCTCTCTTCAAAATCGGTAAGATCGATTTCATTACCCGACGCATCAAGGCCCTTCGGTGTTGACTGTTCGTCTACCATTGCTTCTGACATAACTACGTACTCCTGAAAAACTGGTTAAAGGTTTATAAATGTTCCGGCATACGGTTTATAACTGCCGCCGCCCCCTGTTGGTATCATTTCATTACTTTCCGCGCCCGCTCCACTATCCAATCGACCTGTTCGTCAAGCGTCATACCGGTGGTATCGAGATCGACCGCATCATCCGCTTTCGAAAACGGACTGACCGCGCGGCTTGAATCTTTACGGTCGCGATCGGCGAGTTCCGCGGCAAGTTCATCGATCGATTTTTCGATCCCCATCCGCGCGAAATCTTTCTGACGCCTCGCCGCCCGCTCGGCCACCGATGCCGTCATGAAAATTTTAAGGTCGGCACCCGGAAAAACCGTCGTACCGATGTCGCGACCTTCACATACAAGAGAGCATCCGCCGCCCATGCGCCGCTGCTCATCGACCAGCGCCCTCCGGACGACTGCAGGAGCGCAGTAATCGGACACCTTTCCCGTGACCGCTTCGCCCCGGATCTCTTCCGAGACATCCTCACCGTTCATCCATACCCTGGTATCGGGCGGCACACCGGTAAAAGAGATCGAGGTACCTGCCACAAGTTCGGCAAGCGCCTCATTATCCGACGGGGCAATCACCCGTCGCAACGCCGCAAGCGTGATAACACGATACATCGCACCGGTATCGAGATAGGTGATATTCAAGTGACGTGCAACGGCCTTGGCCGTTGAGCTTTTACCCGATCCTGCCGGACCGTCGATGGCGATGATCATGAGCTTCCAATAAAATACAATGACAGAATATTCTTTTAAAAATAGAACCGGGGAAGAAAGTAAATCAAGAAACGGAGGGAAGATAAGGGTGAAGTTGGAAGTGAGGAGAATGAAATTGTAATGAAAGAGGCGATTGATCGATTTTAATCCAGCCTTTTCATTTCACCCGTCACCCCCCTATTGGAATCCTCCCCCACATATTATTTTATTTATTTTATGTTATTCTCATCTTTTAAAGTCCGTGGAGTCTCAATGCTTGACCGCCAAATCATCGTTCAAAATCTCAATAACTGCCTCGACGACACCTCCTTCCTCCCCCTTCCCGGTAAAAGGAAAGGCAAGGTCCGCGATACCTATGACCTTGGCGATCGGCTGCTGCTCGTCACCACCGACCGTCAGAGCGCTTTCGACCGGATTCTGGCGGCGATACCCTTCAAAGGACAGGTGCTCAATCAGGTCAGCGGTTTCTGGTTCGAGTCGACACGCGACATTGTCGCGAACCATCTGATATCCCTACCCGATCCGAATGTCACCCTCGCGAAAAAATGTTCGGTTCTGCCGATTGAGTTTGTCGTTCGCGGATATCTCACCGGTTCAACCGATACGTCGGCATGGACCCTCTACAACAAGGGCATCAGGACGATCTGCGGTAACGTCCTTCCCGATGGAATGGTTAAAAATCAGAAGTTCGACCACCCCATTCTTACGCCGACCACCAAATCGGATGAGCATGACGAAGTCATTTCCGCGGAAGAAATCATTGAACGGGGCATCATCGACGCGGCTATGTGGAAGGAACTCGAAACGATCGTCTTTGCACTTTTCAATCGGGGAACCGACATCGCCGCGAAAAACGGCCTTATTCTCGTTGATACCAAATACGAACTCGGTATCGACGACCATGGAGAGATCACGCTTATCGACGAGATCCACACACCCGATTCGTCCCGCTACTTGATTGAGGCGACCTATGCCGAACGTTTCGCCGCGGGGAGGGAGCCGGAGAATATCGACAAGGAATTCCTGCGGCTCTGGTTCAGGGACCATTGCGATCCGTATAATGACCCGGTATTGCCGATGGCTCCCGACGAGCTGATCGTAGAACTCTCGTCGCGTTATATCCGGCTCTATGAAATGATAACCGGCCGACGGTTTGAGGTAGACACATCAGAACCGGTCGCGGAGCGCATGCTGCGGAATCTCAAGGCGGCGGGTATTGCGGGGTAGCATCCGCCGCCTTATCCGAAGCGATGTCCGCCTTGATGTGACGTGACAATTGACTATTTCGATACTTTTAATTTCACCTTTCCCGTAAACGGAGGAATTGAATGGCTGCAACGGCCCCCGATCTCATGAGTACCATCGTCAGTCTTTGCAAACGCAGGGGCTTTATTTTTCAGTCGAGCGAAATTTACGGCGGACTGAACAGCTGCTGGGATTACGGGCCGCTGGGCGTCGAACTTAAACGCAACGTCAAGGAAGCGTGGTGGCGTGCGATGGTCACCAACCGCCGCGACATCGTCGGCATCGACGCTTCGATCCTGATGCACCCGAAAGTCTGGGAGGCGTCGGGACATCTCTCGGGGTTCACCGATCCGCTGGTTGATTGCAAACAGTGCAAAATGCGTTTCCGCGCCGACCATCTCGAGAACCTCAAACAATGCCCGTCATGCGGCGGAGAACTCACCGACGTGCGCAAGTTCAATCTCATGTTCAAGACCTTCATCGGACCGGTCGAAGACGACTCGGCGACCGTGTTCATGCGCCCCGAAACGGCGCAGGGTATCTTCGTCAATTTCCTGAACGTCCAGCAGGCCTCACGCCTCAAACCGCCGTTCGGCATCGCCCAGATCGGTAAAAGCTTCAGAAACGAGATCACTCCCGGAAACTTTACCTATCGGACACGCGAATTCGAACAAATGGAAATGGAATTCTTCATCCCGCCCGCCGACGACCAGTACTGGTACGATTATTGGAAAGAAACGCGCCGCTCGTGGTATATCGAGTACGGCATTAAGCCGGAAAACCTCCGCCTGCGCGAACACGCCCCCGAGGAGCTTGCCCACTACGCCAAGGGGTGTGCCGATGTCGAATACCTGTTTCCCTTCGGCTGGAACGAACTCGAAGGAATCGCCAACCGGACCGATTTCGACCTCAGGTGTCACAGCGAGGCAAGCGGCAAGAGCCTCGCCTATTTCGACAACGATTCGAACAGCCACTATTTCCCCTTCGTCATCGAACCGGCGGCGGGCGCCGACCGTGCCGCGCTTGCCTTTCTCATTGATGCCTATGCCGTGGAGGGCGAGGGCAACGAGGCGCGCACCGTGCTTCGTTTCCATCCGTCACTCGCGCCTATCAAGGTCGCCGTCCTTCCTCTTGTTAAAAAAGACGGCATGCCGGAAAAGGCGGAGAATATTTACCACGACCTGCTCCGCCACTCCATAAAATCGTTCTACGACCAGACGTCGTCGATCGGACGGCGGTACGCGCGGCAGGACGAGGCCGGTACCCCGTTCTGCGTCACCGTCGACACGCAGACGCTGCAGGACGATACGGTCACCCTCCGCGAACGTGACAGCAGGGAACAATACCGGGTCGCCGCGACGCAGGTCGTCGAAGTAGTCCAAAAAAAACTGTCGGGGAAACCGCGATGAAAAAAAAAATAAATGTCATCATGGGCGGTCCGTCGGCAGAGCACGATGTGTCGCTGCAAACGGGCATCGAGGTTTTAAAACATATCGACCAAGAGCGTTGGGCGATCCGCGCGGTGGTGATCGGCAGAAAGAGGGATTTTTTCTTTTGTGACGTTACACCCGACACACTTCCCTCCCCTGACGAGCTGGCTGAGCCGAACATTGTTCCGCGAATGCAGGGGCCATTTTCCCCTGAAGCCGCCGCGGCCGTTTGGGAAAACTGTGACGCGGCCTTCCTCGCACTGCACGGCTCGTTCGGCGAAGACGGGGTGATTCAGGGGTATCTTGAAAGCATCGGTATTCCCTACACCGGCTCGGGTGTCTTTGCCAGCGCCGTCGCGATGAATAAAATTACCTCCAAATTTCTTTTCATACAAAATAATATCACCGTCCCACCCTACTCGATTTATGGTCCGCACTACCCGCAGAATACGGTCGAGCAGATCGCCCGGCAGCACGGCTTTCCCTGCTTTGTCAAGTGCCCGCAGTCGGGATCGAGCAAACTGATGGGGTGTGCATCGACCATGGCGGACCTCGCGTCGCTTCTCGCCGAACTCTCCCGATTTTCCCCGGAAATCCTCGTCGAAGCGTCAATCAAAGGAACCGAATTTTCCTGCGGTGTTCTCGACGATCCCGACGGAAAGCCGTTTGCCCTTCCGCCGATAGAAATCCGTCCGAAAACCTCCTTTTTCGACTATACTGCAAAGTACACATCCGGTGCATCGGAGGAAATCGTTCCGGCACCTCGACCGGTCGAACTGCTGCGACGCATACAGCAGGTCGCTCTCTCCGTCCACCGAATAATCGGCTGTTCAGGCATTTCCCGGACCGACATGATCCTCGGCAACGATACGCTGTATGTGCTTGAAACCAATACGCTCCCCGGGCTGACTGCCAATTCGCTCCTGCCGAAATCGTTCGCAGCGGAGGGCGGCACCTATTCGGAGCTTATTGACCTTCTTATCAATCAGGCACTCAAGCGAAAAATAATGGATTACCAATGAGTCTTGTTTTAGGAATCGACACATCATCAACCGACCTCAGCGTCGGCCTCTACCGTGAGGGCCGGCCGCTCGCCTCATTCTGCCGGTTCATCGGCAATTCACACGCGGAACAGATCGCCGCTGCCATTGGAAGCCTCCTCAGCATCAACGACATCGATCCCGCGACGCTCAACCGTGCGGCCATTGCCGTCGGTCCGGGCTCTTTTACCGGCTTGCGTATCGGCATTGCATTTTTAAAAGGATTCTGCATGGGGAGGGACGTGCGGGTATTGCCGGTGTCGTCGCTGCTGATACTTGCTTACGCCGCCCGTTGTCACCACGGCCGCGTCATCGCTGCCATTGACGCACGCAACGACAGCGTCTACTGGGCGTCATTCAACGCATCCGGCGGCCGGATCGAGCGCCTGTGCGACGATACCGTCGCCCCTCAGGAGCTATTTACCGCCACACTCACCTCTGATGATATGGTCGTCACCGACACCATCGGTTACAAAAAAAGTTCGGTGTTTTCACTGCTGAACGGCCGTTGCCCGGTCCTTCCTATCGAGAACCACCCGCTGCATCGCGGTCTGCTCTGCGCTGCTGCAGGCGCCGCGGCGCTTGACGACCATTCCCGGTGGAGCGACGCCGTCGCAATCCACCCCAACTATCTTCGGCGATCGATGCCCGAAGAGCGCCTGCGGAAGAAGGCGGTTTCATGAACGGGTTCGACGGTTTCTTCCTTCTCATCATATCCGCTGTTCTCCTCCTTCTCGCACTGTTCATCATGCTCTATCGCCGGTTTCCGATGCACTTGATCTATAAAAGCAAGATCGGCTTACAGGACATGCTCGACGGCATCAGCGATCCGCTGGCGGTGATTACCGAGGACTATCTGGTCGGCAGGGCGAACCGGGCCTATACTGATCTTGTCAATAAATCCTTTTCCGAAACCATCGGATCGAAATGCTACGAACTTTTGCGCGGACGGACATCTCCCTGTAAGGATTGCCGTCTCAAACGCTCGCTCGCGGAGAGCAGTCCGATCACCCTCGCCAGGACCGACCATCCGGGCGAAAGCGGCGCGCTGTCGATCACGTTCACCCCCTTCACGCTCAGTCTTGACAAAAGTGAACAATGCGTCATCGAGCATATCCGCGATATCACACTCCTCGAAAAGCTCAAACACGATCTTGAAATCAAAAACCGGTCGCTCGCACATACCATGAAGAACCTCAAAGAGGCACAACAGAACATCCGCGACGAACTGCAGCTCGCGCGCAACCTGCAGCAGGGGCTCCTCCCCACAGCCGCACCGGCAACTCCGGGGCTCAAAATCGACCACATGTACCATCCGGTGACCGACGTCGGCGGGGACATCTACGACTTCATCCGTTACCCTTCAAAGCACCTCGGCATTTTCATCGGCGATGCATCGGGCCACGGTCTTTCCGCCGCCTTTGTCGGCACCATCTCCAAAATGTCGCTTTACAACCACGGCCACAGGGAGATCCCTGTCGCCACGCTTGTCTCACGAATCAACGAAGACCTCATCAGCAACGTCCACACCGGCCATTACCTTACCTGCTTCTGGGGCATTTTTAATTTCGACGATGCCACCTTTACATTCTGCAGGGCGGGTCATCCGATGCCCGTACAGATCAAGAAGGACGGCACGATCAGGGAATTGACGACCCCCGGCACCTTCATCGGCATCCTCGCCAATACCACCTTCGAACAGGCAACGGTCACCTTCGAACGGGGCGACCGCTTCTTCATTTTTACCGACGGAATTTACGAAGTGGAGGGTACGGCTGCCGACGGAGAGGACCGGATGCTCGGTTACGACGGGTTCGTTTCGCTCCTTGCGTCGTGCAAAAATGTCCCTTTCAGTAAGGTCTTGACAGCCATCCGCAGCAAGCTGAGCGCGTATACCTACGAAGACGACTACACGCTCATCGCCGTCGAGGCGACGGTATGACGATACCCGTAACGCATCGGTTCATCCTCTACACCGCAATTACGACAACCGATACAACCCGGCCGGGGGCGACATGAAACCGACCATCATTCTGCTCATCACGCTTCGGTTCTTTACCGTTGCCGCTCCTGTCGATACGGTCGCAACGGGTGATACGATTCCCGTTTCCGATACCGCAACTCTCTCCCCCGATTCGGCGGCTCTCCATTCCGACACATCGGCGCCGTTTACATCGACCGACACGTCGTCGATTGCCGCTCCCGATACCGTGAACAACTCCGGCATCACACCCGCTCACGCCGTACCTCGCTCTTCGCCGGGCACAACCGATTCGCCGAGCACATCGGCATTGCTGCCGAAAGCTTCCGATGTAAAGTTACGGCATTCATCCGCGCGCCCTGATACAACTGTCATCGATACGATAGCCGCGCGAAACGGTTCTTACTTTTCAGCGGGAATCGGCTGGTCGCTTGGTGGCTTTACCCTGCTCTCACTCTGGGAAAATGCCCTCCCCGATTCACTCGGCAGCTTCAGGCTGACCTCAACATCCTTCAGTATTCCCTTTGATTCCACCGCTGATTCGGCTCGGCTGCAATCGGTCGATACTGCGCTCCTTACCTTCTCGGTCAAGGAAAAACCGGCGGTGTACACCATGTGTTTTCCCCTTTCGCTGTCACTCGTCCGTCTCAGGGAAAACGACCGTTTTTCTTTCTCACTTTACGGATCATGGATGCGGAAAATTTTCGCGGCAACCATCGCCGCCACCGGCGACTCCCTTGCCCGTAAAGTCGATTACCGGGAACGGATGAATGTCTTTGCCGCTTTCCTCTCCATTGCCTACGGCCGCCGGATCCCTGCAGAATACTTCTCTATCCAGGAGGTGCGGAACAGTTTCTTCACTGCCGCCGTTGAAATCGCTCCGCTTATCGCCTGCACCGTACGCCGTACGGTTTCGGCACCCGCCTCCGATGTACGTTTCGGGAATCTTCACAACAGCATCTCCTCTCCTTCACGGCGGTTTCTTCACGGCAGCGCCGCAGCACTGCGTCTCGGACTGAACCTGGTGAAACGATTGAACCGCAACAGCGCCACTGATTTCGGCATATGGTATTGCGTTCAGGGGTACGGCTATTTCCGGGAGGATGGCAACCGCGTAAGATTCAACAACATCGATCCAGCCAACTCGAAAAAAGGACGCCCGCTCTACTGGATCTCCAACCGCTTTGAGATCTCGTTTGCGATCATGCGACTTCATGAAAAATAGCGTTATGGAACATTACAGCAGTACCATCAATAATGTCTATCGTCTGCTCCGGAAAGAGTTTGAAAAGCACCGTATGCCGGTGGTCGATCTTATCGACCTTCAAACCAACGATCCGTTCAAGGTGCTTGTCGCCACAATTCTGAGCGCGCGCACCAAAGACCAGACCACCGCTGCGGCGGCGCAGAGGCTCTTCGCGCATGCCCCGTCCCCCGAAGCACTCGAACGGCTGTCGATCGGCGCACTTGAAAAGCTCATTTTCCCCGTCGGCTTCTACCATGATAAGGCACGGCACCTCAGAGAGCTGCCGGCGGTCCTGCGCGAACGGTTCGGCGGCGTCATCCCCCGGACGGTCGGGGAACTGATCGAACTTCCCGGGGTCGGAAGAAAAACGGCGAACCTTGTCGTGGCGGTGGCGTTTAATAAACCGGCGGTGTGCGTCGATATTCACGTCCGCCGGATATTCAACCGGCTCGGGTATTTGACAACCGCCACCCCCCTCGCTACAGAGATGGAACTGCGGAAGCACCTACCGGTAAAGTACTGGACAACCTTCAATTCGTATTTCGTCTCGTTCGGACAGAACAGGTGCAAGCCGGTGCGGCCGCAGTGCGAAGGGTGCCCGGTGAGGAGATATTGCGCGAGGGTGGGGGTGGAAAAATCACCCCTCTGAACCGGTACTGTTTATGGCGTGGGTTTGTCGTGGTTCCATGCCGCAATAGTATAATTACGTCGGTATGCGGCTTTTTCTCCACTCCAACGAAATTGTTTGTATGCACCGACATAACTTTACGTGGCGAATGACACTTCCTTTTTTTACTATAGTAACGTCCACCCTCTCCCTCCGCGCCGGCATTATCCCCCCTGATCGCCGCATCGACTGGTCTGACCCCGGCGTTCCCGGCGGCATCCCCCACCGTACCGTTATTTTCCGGACCATCGACGACGACGCCTACG
This sequence comes from Chitinispirillaceae bacterium, assembly GCA_016929415.1. GTDB lineage: Bacteria > Fibrobacterota > Chitinivibrionia > Chitinivibrionales > Chitinispirillaceae > JAFGNB01. The sequence continues at coordinate 55,827 of JAFGIW010000013.1, forward strand.
GCAACGGCTCAACTGATGCCGCTGCGGTCATCCAGACCGCACTTGACGAATGCCCCGACGGGCAGGTCGTTTTTCTTCCATCCGGAACGTATACCATCAACGGCAGGCTTCATGTCGGCTCGAATGTAACGATGCGGGGAGATGGGCCGGGTCGCTCCATCCTTGCATTTGTCGGCAGCGGTCGAAGCGCTCTGTACATGGATGCGAATGCCGTTCCTCGCGATACCGTCTCAATCACCGGCGGCATGCAGAAAGGCTCAACGGTAATTACGGTGAACTCGACATCGGCCATGAGTGTCGGCGATCTTCTTTTTATCGATCAGCTCAACGACGGCATACTGGTTGATGCGAACGGTGTTGAGGGATTCTGCACCTACTGCGGCAGAGAGGAGGGGAAACGGACACTCGGGCAGATTGTCAGGATCACCGCGATTGATAAGGCCTCGGACAAGCTCACCACCCACCTGCCGCTTAATTTTACCTATACCGACACGCTCCTGCCTCAGGCCGAACTCGTCTACGCGCGTAATTTCGTCGATAAAGCCGGCGTGGAGGACCTCACCGTCACCCAGCCCTCTCCTTTGTATACGTACCTTGTCGAAATGCAGGGCACGCAGAACTGCTGGCTGCGCAATGTGGAAATCGAAAAGGTCGACTGGCGCGCGGTCTGGCTGCTCCATGGAGTGAACAACGAAATACGCGATTGCTATTTTCACCACAGCGTCAACGGCTACGGCAGATCCCACGGCTACGGAGTCCTCGTGGACCTCATCTCCACCGCCAACCTCGTTGAAAACAACGTCTTCGTAACCATCGACGGCGGCGGCGCCATGACCGGCGGCGGGGCGACCGGAAATGTCATCGCCTACAATATCATCGCAGATCCACGCTTCGACGATCCATGGTGGGCCACTGCAAGCCCCTCCACCAACCATAATCCCCACCCGATGATGAACCTCTGGGAGGGAAATCGGGGCGACAAGCTCGAAGGCGATTTCATTCACGGTTCGTCAAGCCACAACACCGTTTTCCGGTCGTACTCGCGCGGCTGGACCCGTGACTCCGCCACCGCCGCGAACGCTGCCGTGGCATTGGCCAAAAAGAACACCTACTACAACATCGTCGGGTGTATTCTCGGAACCCCGGGAAAATCAAATGTCTATGAAGTGGTTGCGGGGCAGGCCTGGAACAACGCCGACAGGGTGATCTGGCTGCTCGGCGTCACCTGCGAGGTCGAGGGACCGGAGGTGCTTCACACCCTCTATCGGCACGGAAATTTCGATTACGTCACGAACAGCGTCAAATGGGATTCAACGGTTTCCGACCATACGCTGCCCGCGTCTCTTTATCTTATGGAAAGGCCGTTTTTCTTCGAAAAAGTCCCCTGGCCCCCCATCGGTCCGGATGTCGAAGGGTATTACAACAAGATACCGGCTGAACGGTGGCTTGATCAACTGATGTCCGCCGCAGCAAATACGGCGCCGATTGCCGCAGCCTGCGAAGTCTCCACTGCCGTCAACACTCCGGTCGCGGTAAAGCCCTCGGCAACCGACGCGGAGGATGACCAGCTGCGGTTTTTTATTGTAAACGATGGCGCGCCGTCGCATGGAACGCTCTTCTGGGATGATGAGGGGCTTGTCTACCGCCCCGCCGATGGATATACCGGTGCCGACAGTTTCGCGTTCGTCGCCGACGACGGCAGGGCCGTTTCGAACAGCGCCAAGGTGAGAATCGCCGTCGGGGGTGCCGCGGTTACCGGGAAAACGGCGGCCGCGGGCTTTGCAGCATCGATGTGCATTGTCGCTGGTCAATCAGTCATTATCAATCTCCCGGCCGGGCTGAAAAATGCAACACTTACAATTTATTCGCTCTCCGGGGAACGGGTCGCATTTTACCGCCATGCCGCCGGAAAACAGATTTCCTGGCGGCCGGGACATCGTCCCGGCGGTCTGTACATCGCAACGGTACGTTCGGGAAACGAAACGATAACCGCGCGATTTCTCCTGGCGCGGTAGCCTTATTCATTCGGACAACTTGAAGCCGCGGCCATCTCCCGTTACCCTTGTCTCCCCGCCGGCCATCCTCATCTTTAATTCCCTCACCCACAATCCCCCTTGCCCATGTACAATCGTATGACCTATCTTTTATTGCTATGAATGATCGCATTTTAGGGTATATCGTTATCGGTGTGGTGATTATCTTCCTGTTTATTCCAATCGGCTACTTAAAGTGGAAATCGTCCGAGCCGGTAGCGACCAGGACTATTGCCTTCAAAGGAGTCAAAGGTCTCACCTTCATTTCAGTTCAGGACCCGGTGCTTCTCAAGGGCGTCGAGGTGGGAACCGTGCGTGACGTATCCATTGATGGAACAACGGCTTTGGTAAAAATCAAGACCGGGAAATCAGTCGAGCTTCATGAAAATTATTCTGTTACCGTCGCTGCTAAAGGCGTAATGGGTGACCGTTTTCTTATCATAATGCCCGGCGACGACCGCAAACCTGTTGTTCCGCCGGAAACCCTTCTGCATGGCAGAGTCAACATCGGTCCGGATGATGCATTGTCATACATGGGACAACTTCAATCTGCAGTGCATAAATTAACGACGATTTCCGAAGAACTTAAAAATGGAACAGCGCAGCGCAAATCGCTGATCACTGAAATATGGCAATTCACTGCCGACATGGATTCCATCGTCAGGTCGATGCTGTCCCTCTTCTCGGAAATTGATGCATCTTTAAAACAGGGTATTGATTCGACGGTGATCATTCTGGACCGAACGATTACTCTTTCCCGCAAAATCCGCGATGCAACACCATCAAGCATTACAACACTCAAAAGTATGATGCTCTCAATGGATAACGTAATGACACAGGTAGACTCGCTGATAATTAAAGCTGATGCGGTTATCGAAAGGGTTGAAGATCCGAATATTATTATATGGAAAAAGCACACCGGATCGATAAGTAAAAACCTCACCAACCTTCACCGGCTTCTCCGGGAAATTGAAAGCGATTCACTTACACTTCCGGTAAGGCTCTGGTAAAAAAACACCCCGCTCTCTTGAGCGGGGTGTTTAAAAGACAGCCTTTTTATTAATAACCGCAGGTATCTGCGGTGTGTCTCACTGGCACCGACTCTATGCCACGACTTCATCGGTGGTTTCGGAAACGGTTATTCCATGATCTTGCGCCCATTTATTTAATTTTTCCATCGTCAGGGTATAAGTAGTATCGATCAGTCCCGAAATTTCATCAGGAAGTTCACCGAGAAGCTCGCGTGCCTGTTTGAATCCCTCTTCGATTGCAGATTTGATAGTGCTTGAAAATTCTTCTCCGCTTCCTTCCGCTATTTCGTAAAACGAAACGGCAAAATCGACGATCCGCTGCGAAGTGTTTTCGGCATTCCAGTATTCGGGTATTTCAAGAGTACCGGATTTCTTCACATCCTCTGCTTTTTCATCTTCCGGAACATCGACTCCGACACTTTTCAGGAAACTGTTCAGAAGCTCCTTTTTCATCTGCTCATAACTATCTTCTATATAGTGGATTACCTTCTTCATGTCGTCCTTATCACCTTCGGCGGCAACTTCAAGGATCGATTTGCTGTATTCAACGCTTTCCATACTGAAGCTGACGGTATCACCATCTTTGGAGGTATAATCAAACGATATTGACTTTGATGAATAATATTCCGACATCAGACGAGCATCGACCGCATATAATTTTTGCGGTAATCGTGCGCCGGTGTCGCGTTTCTGCAGTTGATTTTGATGGATATTTTCCGTTAAAGGGGATACCCATGATGAACCGACAGCATTAAGTCCCATATTTCCTCCTTGAACGCCTTCTCCCTGATGCTTCCCTACTCTTCATCGGAATATTTTTAAAAAATCTTTATCTAATTTGATAAAAAAAATTCCTCTTTCATTGAAATGTCGACGACCCATCGAAACGGCACTTTTTTATACTGGTGATGGGTTCATTAATTTCACTCGTTTCGCCATATTTCCCCCGGTTTCTCATTTGTCCTATTTTTTTTTATTTTTTTTCACTTTTCCCTTTGACATTTTTACCAAGAATAGTATATTGAAATCACACTGAGTATCGTAGTTCTTTGATGTTGATAACTCCATGTTGATAAGTAGTGGAAAGTGTGTGAACAACAAGTGGATTAAGCATGAATTCAGTTTAATCGTAAAAGTATACTTGCCTGTTACTCATTACATAGCAATATTTTACATTGTTTTTCACTCATCAACCTGTCAGTACGATTATTAACAAGTCATTATCAGTATCATCATGCAATCTGTCAACAAAAGCCGGTGTTGATAACATGTTAGCTAATAATTTGTCTCAAAGTCTCGCCACCATCTCACCATGGCAATCGTGCCTTCAGAAAATCCTTGAAAAAGTGGGTCCTCACAGCTACGAAACCTGGTTTCGTACAACCGACCTTTTACTGGATAACGACGGCAGAGCTCAGATCCAGGTTCCGAACCAGTTTTTTGCAGATTTTATTGAAGAACATTTCACTACATTGATACACGAAACGCTCTGCAGTGCCGGGATATCTTTTAAAACGCTGAAATTTGTCCCTGTACAGAAAGATTGGAAAATAGTTCAACCGATCACCGAAGAGATCACCGAAGCACGTGCAAAGGCTATTTCGCCAGCAGCCGAAAAACGAGGACAATTTCATCCAAATTACACCTATACTACTTTCGTCGTTGGTGAGAGTAACCGCATGGCGCATGCGGCGTCTCTGGCGGTAGCGGAGGCTCCGGGAAAAACTTCATTTAATCCACTTGTGATTTACGGCGGGACCGGTCTGGGAAAAACACATATTTTGCAGGCAATCGGTCAATTCGCCCAAACCGAGGGCACTGCAGACCATGTTATCTATCTCACGAGCGAAGAGTTTACCAATCAATATATCAATTATGTCGTGCATAAAAAAGATTCAACCTCATTCTATAAAAAATTCCGTACCGTAGATCTGCTGCTCATTGATGACATCCAGTTTTTCAGTGGCAAAGTGGGTACACAAAAGGAATTTTTCCGCATTTTCAACCGTCTTCTTCTGGAAAACAAACAGATCGTTCTTTCATCCGACCGCCAACCGGAAAAAATTCCCGATATGATGGAACATATCATCAACCGGTTCATGGGTGGCTTGATAACAGATATTCAACCTCCCAACCTTGAAACACGCATGGCAATCCTGCGGAAAAAGGCTGAAATTGACGGTCTTGCGCTGCCTGATGAGGTCGTACAGTTTATTGCGAATAACATTACTTCCAATGTCCGGGAACTTGAGGGCTCACTGATAAAACTTATCGCCTCATCCTCCTTTACCGGCAGAGATATAACGCTCGAAGTAGCACAGGAGCTTTGTGGAGATGTGATCTCACGCAAGGAGGAGCGCATTTCACTTAAATATCTTCAGCAGATAACCGCTGATGCTTTTAATCTCAGCCCCAACCAGCTCTCCGCGCATACCCGCCGCCGTGACGTGACGCTGCCCCGTTCGGTGGCGATGTACCTGTGCAAAAAATGGACCAAACAATCGTTGCGTTCGATCGGTCTTGAATTCGGAGGCCGCGACTACTCGACCGTGCTGCATTCATTCAGAAAAATCGAAACGGAAATGACCGAAAATAAGGAACTGCGGCGCAAGGTGGAATCACTCGAAAAGCTCATCGCTTCAATAGCCTGAAGCGGGCATTATTTACCGTTTTATCAGAAATGAGGCCACTGCTTCCTCAACGCTGTCAAAAAGCTCAATTTTTTTTACCAGATTGGTAATCTCCAGAAGATTGCGGATCAACCTGTTGACATTAGCTATTTTAAGATCGCCTTTTGATTGTACAAGACGGTTTTTCACATCCACGATCACCGCGAGGCACAAACTGCTCACATAATTGGACTGTGCCATATTCAATACGATCTGGACTTTTCCATTCTCGATGAGGTCATTAAAACGCTCCTTCAGAACATCCACGCTTTCCTGAAGAATATTTCCCTCTATCGCCAGCTCGGCGACGCCGTTGTGCTCATGTACCGTGAAATTCATGATCCACCCCTTCTCTTCCTGCGTAACGCAGACGTATTTTTCGTTTGAACGGTCGGTACCGCGGTAACGGTTTCATCCGCCACCAGCTTTCTCCATACACGGATACTATTTCTGCCGTCGTTTTTTGCCTGATACATCGCCCGGTCGGCATATTCAATGAGTTCCTGTTTTGTTGTAACTTCATGAGTGTACTCAGCGATGCCGATACTCACCGTTGCCCTGATCCTTTTTGTCGGATGCGTAAAAGCATGGCTTTCGATCGCCGAATGCAGTCTCGTTGCATAGCGCAAGGCATTGCGTTCATCCACGTTCGAAATGACCATGAACTCCTCACCGCCGTACCTTCCGCAGATATCGACCTCACGGGAATGCGTTTTAATGATCGACGCGATTTCCCTGATGATATAATCCCCGTATTGGTGTCCGCAGGTGTCATTGATCGCTTTAAAATGGTCAATATCGAATAAAAGACAGGTAAGCGCACCGCCGTAACGGCGTATCCGCTTGAATTCAAAATCGAATCGTTCCTGGAGATGCCGGTGGTTGAATAACCCGGTGAGACCGTCGGTAATGGAAAGTTCGAGCAGTTCCCGGTTTTTCCGGTCAAGCTCCTCCATAAGCACCTTTTCCGAAGCCAGTGCAAAACGCATCTCATCGAGTTGTGCCGCAAGCTGCAACTCGTGCCGTTTGTTTTCATCAATGTCGGCAAGTGTGCCGACGATCCTCTCAGGAGCCCCTTTACGGTTCCGGATCGCAGCCCCCCGCGCCAGGACCCACCGGTAGCCCCCGTCGGCATGCAGCAGACGATGTTCACTGCGGAAGCATTCCTCCTTCGCATCGCAATGGGCTTTCAAACGTTCCTTTACAATAGACACGTCATCGTCATGAATACGCGAAAACCATTCTTCCGGATCGTGGCCGAGCGCAGCGGCATCATATCCGACCAGTGCGTTCCATTGCGCGTTGAGATGCATCCTCCCCCTTGCCAGGCTCCAGTCCCACAAACCTTCATGCAGGAGCTTCATGACCAACGCCGCAAGATTGCCGTCCGAAGCATGTTCACGAAGGGGGACTGTTTTTCTCTTTTTCAAGGATAGGGTCATCGTCGGTAACGGCCTTTTCAAAAACAAGACAGTGCTACAGCAATTTTACATTCAATTGAAATGCGGGTCAACGGACAGGATGTATTTTACCATGCGATGATACATTGCCTGGTGAAACTCCCGGAGCCTGTATCATTTCTTCAAGAATCAAAAATGAGGAGAAAAATCATCCGACTCGGCAACATCGATACGAATCGTTCTTAATAAATTCGATAAGCCTGTTTGTTTTCAAGGAGCTTTCCCGATGAAGCGAAAAATCAAAACGGCCTCCATCACCGTTACCACCCTCACCTTGTTCCTGTTTCTTGCAGCCTCATGCGTCAAACCGAAAGAACTGACCGAGAAAAAGGATCCCATACGGCAGGAACCGGCCCCTTCCCCCCAGCCGCAACCCAAGGCGCCGGCTCCCCTAACTTCCGCACCTGTCAAGGGTTCGATCGAATCGATCGGCAATCTCGATGAATTGATCACGATCGTTGAAGGTACCCCGGGAAAGCTTCTGGTATTCTACCTCTATGCCGACTGGTGCACGCCGTGCAAGATGCTCGCGCCCACCTTCACCGCGCTTGCCGGCGCCCACTCGAAAAATGCCCGCTTCTTCCGCATCGACGTTCAGCGCAATCCCGACATCGCGTCGGCATTCCGGGTGAACAACATTCCCCTGGTGGTATTCATGAAAGATAAGGAGATGGTCCACGCGCTCACGGGGCTTAACCCGCGCAAAAACTACGAACGCGTGATCACCGTCTGTGGGCCGTCCGTCCCGGCGGCGGAGTGCAGAACGAAGCTCTCGGGGACGCTCTGACCGCGCGTCGACGGTTCGGCATCTATTGACAAAATAGCGCCAAGCCATTGTCAAAGAACAGTCCGGTACGCCGCGCCCCCCCTTGTCTGCACCGCCAGTCGCGAATTATTTTCTGCAGCAAACGATTGCAAAACATATTCCACCGCTTTCGGAAAGGACCTCTATGAACAGGATCATTGCATCGCTCCTTGCCATCACTGCTTTCAGCACGCTCATCCCTGCGCAAAACGTAAAAACCCGAGTCTCCATCATGACGTCAAAAGGCGAGATCGTGGTGGAACTCGATTCGGCAAAGGCGCCGAAGACCGTCAGGAACTTTCTTGACTATGTCAACTCCGGATTCTACGACGGCACCATTTTCCACCGCGTCATCAAAGGATTCATGATCCAGGGCGGCGGATTTACCCCCGACATGAATAAAAAAAAGACGAAGGAGCCGATCCAGAACGAAGCGAACAACAGGGTTTCCAACCGACGGGGAGCCATCGCCATGGCCCGTACGGGCGACCCACATTCCGCCACGGCACAGTTCTTCATCAATACCGTTGATAATGGAGCGCGCGGACTCGATTTTAAAAGTGAGAGCGAAGGCGGTTGGGGGTATTGTGTTTTCGGTAAAGTGGTGAAAGGCATGCCCGTCGTCGATGCCATCGAGGGAGTGCGGACTTCTTCAAACGGCATGATGGGAGATGTCCCGGTGACACCGATACTCATTAAAAAAGTATCGGTGGCAAAAGAGACGCCGACACCTGCTGCGGCAGAGAAGAAATAGTCGCCGCTGCCCGATTCACTTTTATACGCTAGCGTCGGCATCCGGAAACAATGCGGCCTTTTTCAGAGCCTCTCAGTGAGAGGCTCTTAGAGGTCCTGCGTAGTGCCGCGCAGATACTCCTCCATCAAATCCATTACCGAACAACCCTTCTTCCGTGCCAGCGCGGCGAGTGATTCGTATTCCGGCCTGGAGAAAGTATACCCTTTGTACGCGCACTGTTTCTCGTCGCATTCCGCACCGGCGATGGTCGTTTTCGATGCCCGCCGCTGCGCCGTCACCCGTCCGACACGCTGCAGGCGAACCCCAAGCGTTCTCGTGTGCCGGATGATCGTATCGATCATTGCCTGACCGTCACGTTCGTCTGCCATTACCGACAGCCGGTATCCCGGACGCCCTTTCTTCATATACAGCGGCAGCCAGCTTACGTCGAGCGCGCCGGTATCGAGCAGGAGTGCGGCGACATCACCCATGATTTCACCCGAAATATGGTCCATGTCCGATTCGAGAATCAGAACCGTCTCCGATGAAGAGGCGATTTCATCTTGCTCCTTTTCGAGCAGTATAGCCCGCAGAAAGTTGGGATGTTCGTCGAACACTTTACTGCCGCACCCATATCCCGTCGCAACCACTTTCCCGTCATAGGTATCCGGGAGCTGTTCACCAAGTGCGGTAAGCAGTGCCGCGCCGGTTGGCGTAAGCAGTTCGGTGGGGATCTGCAGGGTTCTGATCCGGTATCCTTCGATCATGACTGCGGTCGCCGGGACGGGCACGGGCATCACTCCGTGCGCAGTCCTTATCGTACCATAGCCGTCGGTCAATGTTGAAAAACGGACCTCGTCGACCTTGAAATACTCGATCGCCATGCAGACGCCGAGAATATCGACAATCGTGTCGAGCGCCCCGATCTCGTGAAAATGGACGTGGTCCTTCGGAATGCCGTGGACCTTCGCCTCGGCCGTTGCCAGCCGGTCGAAAACCCTTTCGCATTTTTCATAGAGTGATTGTGCAACGGCACCGCGCTGCAGCAATGCCAGAATATCCTCAAGATGGCGGTACTCATGGGAATGGTCGAGTTCCGGCGTTACCTGTGTGCAGGTGATCCCGCCCCTCACTACCTTTTCCACCGCCAGTTCGATCGGTTCGACAGGCAGTCTGCGGAGCTGTTCTTCAAGTAACTTGATCGGGAAACCGAGATCAATGAGTGAAGCGAGCAGCATATCCCCTGCAGCGCCGCAGAGCATATCGATGTAGAGAATTCGCATAGCTTACCTTTTACGGAAAATGTCTCATAATGTAATTTTTCACCGACTCTTAATGCAAAGAAAAATATATCCGTGCCGGTGTTACAGGTGAATTAAAGGCTTAAACTGATGCCGATAACAGGAAGAATCATCGAAGAGCAAAAAAACTTCTTCGTCGTCGATACGCCAAGCGGACAGGTGACGGCTACTACCAGCGGCGGATTGAAGAAACAACGGACACGGGTGTGTACCGGGGACATCGTCGAAGTTACCATTATCAATACCGCACCGCTGCGCGGCGTCATCACCACCGTCGGGAAAAGGAGTTCGTTCATCAAACGGCCGGCGCTCGCCAACTGCTCGCACCTGTTCTGTATCTGCACCTGGAGAGAACCGCCGCTCAATCTTGAAACGCTCGACCGGTTGCTTTTCTGTGCACAGGTCTACGAACTGCAGCCCTGCATTGTTTTCAATAAAATCGACCTGAATACCGATAAGGACGACCGGGAGATGCACAAAATCATCAACAGCTACACGGCGATCGGCTATCCGCTGTTCTCAACGTCCGCCGCCACCCATGAGGGCATCGATGCCCTGGTTGATTTCTGCGCCGATCGCATCTCCGTCTGCGCAGGCTTGAGCGGCGTTGGAAAAAGCACCCTTCTCTCGGTGATCTTTCCTGATGTCAATTTTCGCACCGGTCCGTTGAGTTCCGACTCCACCCGGGGTATTCATACCACCACCAGCATCCGGCTGCTGCCGCTCCGTGGCGGCGGATATATCGCCGATACACCCGGCCTGGCATTCATCGACCTGCCCGCTGTTCCCGAAGAGGATGTCGTGCTCTACTTTCCCGAACTGGCGCAATGTATCGGTAAGTGCCGCTTCAACGACTGCATTCATGATAACGAACCCGGTTGTTTCGTTGCGGAAAAAATAGAAGAGGGTACCATTGCGCCATGGCGTCATAACCACTATCTGAAAATCCGCAGGGAAATGGCGGAAAGGCGAAAATTATACCGGTAGCTACCGGATCTCCTCCCGTGAAAAATGCCACCATAATACAAAAAATGCCAGCAGAAGATATCCGGCGACATTAATAACCGGTTGTAGCGGACCGGCTGCGTACCATGCCGAATCTTTAATAAGCGAAACCGCATAATACTGCAGTGCAGTCATTTTCGGCCAGAGAACACGCCATAGAGCAACCGGTTTATCGCCGTGCTGCATTTGCTCAAGGACATTTTTCACCATCGCATTCTGCGATGCCAGATAGACCGTATCGCTGATGTACCCGATCAGCCAGATTCCTCCGCCAAGCAGTGCGGCGGCGATATCGGGCAGCAGCTGCGATAACAGCATCACCGCAACAACCATGAAAAGCACATTGAGCGATACGAGCAGGGATGCGGGCATGAACAGAGGAATTGTGCCGCCGGTCTTGAATAACATGATGAAATAGACCGTCAGATGAAGCAGGAAAGTAAGTCCGTAAGCGAGCAACCAGACACCCGCAGTTTTTGCTGTAAGATACTCGACGCGTCGAACAGGCTTTGACAGGATTGCGGCCGCGGTGCCGTTTTCCCTGTCCCGCTTGAGAACGCGCATCGCAAGAAGTATACCGATGATAACCCCGGCGCCGGCAATCAGATGAAAAGCGATCAGGGAGGCATGCCATCCGATCGTCGGGCCGTCGAGACGCGCCCCGTTAACAATAACATCGTTATCAAAGCATCCGCGCAACAGCAGCACAAAAAGCGCCGCCATGCCGCTCAACATGTAGACGCTTTTATGGTGCAGCTCGTCACTGATGGTGGAATGAATGATGATGCCGATACGCCGCAGTGGAGACATGAGAATATTTCTACCTTTTGAAGAATTCAGGAGTCAGTAGTCAAAAGAATAATGAATTAAGAAGTAATGAATCTCCTTCTGACTTCTGACTCTTGAAAAATAACGCCTGCTGCGGCATCGTTGCCATAGAATACATCAAGAAGAGGTTCGCCTAGCCAGACTGCGGTTGTTTTCCCCTCCGCCATAATGATAGAATAAGGATATGCTCGGCAAAGAACGAAGAAAACACCCGCGTATCGAAACCGATGTTACGGTCGAGGTCTATACCTCCGCATTTCATATTGCAGAACCGGAGATGGCGGAAATCTGCAATGTGATCAATTTGAGTGAAAGCGGGATGCGTTTTTATGCCGTACGGAAGTTCACTACAAAGCAGCTTCTCCGGCTTACCTTTCTGCTGCTCGACTCAATTATCATTATCAGGACGGATGCACAGGTCATTCATATTCAGAAGGGCGGCAGTAATTACTTGGAAGTGGGAGTACAGTTCACCAATATCAATTCAACCGAACGAAAGCTCATCCGACATTTCGTTGATAAATCACTGAGGCTGCAAACCGCCGAAAAAGTCTGACGACGCTGCGGCGAAACGGTTTCCCCCGACATCCAGGTATCCGGCTCAGCAAGAAAAGAGCATCCCCCGCTTCAGGGCCCGTTGTATTTTTCTTCGATGAACGTTGCCGGACACATAATCCGATTGTTGCCGCCGGCCTGCTTTCTCCTTTTTCTTTCATGCAAATACGAGGTAACGTACCATCCGCTTCCCGCCCCGTTTATTTACACCATTATCGGGCATAACGATTCCCTCTTTTTTTCGACACCATCGGGGGAGATCTTCAGCATATCTCCCGAAAACCCGGATGTAATTACCCGGTTTGGAATGAACCGTTTTCATCCGATACGGGGACTTGCGTTTAAAAAAAACGGCGACCTTTTTGCCGCTTCGTACCAGACGGGGGTCCACCGGGTACTTGCCGATACACTTATTGCGCTTCCGCGCATGTGGCGTATGGCCTGGTCGATGAAACTCGATGGATACGACAACATCTGGCTTGCCGGCAGACAGGGTGTTTTCAGGCAGCGGGGCGACACGCTCATCAAATTTACCGGTCTTCATGAGGCCTATGATGTCGATTTCCACCTTGGTAAATGCGCAGTAGCCCATCGTGACGGCATCACCATTTACGACACTGCCGACGGAACCGCCATCACTACCTTCTGTAAAAATACCGTCTGCTGGTCGATCGATATCGACGGGTCGCTCCTGATCGGCACCGGCAGCGAAGTGTGCGTCCTCGTCAGTCCCGGCGACACGACCATTATTCCGATCGGTCCGGAAAAAAACATCCCCTGGACCGCGGCACGAGACCGGAACGGGACGATTTACCTCGGCACCCAGAAAGGCCTCTTCCGGATAAAACCCGGAGCGCGTAAGGCGAAATGTATCGGATTCAAAGGAAAATGCATCAAATCACTCTTCATCGACCGGAAGGGCCGGTTGTGGGTGGGAAAATATTTCAAGTAATCAGGAGTCGGAAGGCGGAAGATGCGGATAGTAGACAAAAGTGAACGAATTTTCCTTGACAACATTAAAGGTGATTTACTATGAGCAGCTACAGGAATAATCCTTTTTCGAAACCGGATGGTTGCACCGGGATACTAGCCGGTTTATTGATGACGTACGGAAGAAAAAACCGTTTCCGACAGAATCGGTCGATAAAAGTTATGAATATTCAACCTGAAAATGTCATACTTGAGATTGGTTCCGGTCCTTGAACCGACTTCCGGACTCATCGTCGATTATGATATGCCGGCGGACCTTTTCCATTACAGGGAAATATGATGGAATAGAGAGGAAATACCGATGCAAGCAAAAGGAAATGCCGGTAAACAATTGTTTGCCGGGCAGAGTCGTTGCAACAATCGGAACAGAAATTTAGGCTGCTTCTGAGGAATGCGAACGACGCGGTATATGTGCATGAAGTCTCCAGGACGGGCGGGGGCAACTTTATCGAAGTGAATGATAGAGCATGTGAAATGCTTGGCTATACAAGAAAGGAGATCCTGTCAATGAGTGTTCCCGATATTGATACGACGGAACACACCGACAGAAGGGTCCCGTCAATCGTTGAAAATCTCTTCTTAATTAAAGAATCCGTGTTTGAGACAGAACATATGGCAAAAAACGGGCGCAGAATTCCTGTCGAGGTCAGCATACGGCTGTTTGAACTGCAGGGCAAACCTACCGTCCTTTCGGTTGTCCGCGACATCACCGAGCGTAAGCGTACGGAAGAGACGCTGGCAAACGCACAGAAACTCGAATCCCTCGGCGTTCTTGCCGGCGGAATTGCCCATGATTTCAACAACCTTCTTGGAGGCATATTCGGATATATAGACATGGCGGCTGAAAAAACAACGGAGAAAGATGTTGCGAATGATTTGGCGATAGTACTTGGGACTATTGATCGTGCGCGTGGATTGACTAATCAACTGCTTACCTTTGCCAAGGGCGGAGTGGAATATGCAAGTAAAAACGGACACAAGATAAGCTAGTGTTTCTGAGTTTCAAAACTCATCGGGCTTACATAATCCAACGTTGAA
>JAFGIW010000124.1 GCA_016929415.1 Chitinispirillaceae bacterium
AAAAAAATCCGATACTTTACCTCCCTGCGATATTTATTTTAATTCCAGCCTCTGTCCCAAGGAACCCCCTCTGGAGGACAACATCACGATGATTCCGGGAAAATATAATGGAAATGTTAGGGAACATGGTACGCCCCGGGGGCTGTGCAACAGGGCAACACAGGCCAGGTCAGGGGAAGGACGGGCAAAGGAACAAAGTATGTACCTAAAAATCCTTTTAAGGGCACACTTGGTCCACCTGAAGGACAAAGTATGAACCATAGGAACGAAATTTAAGGGTGTTTTTATGGTTCATACTTGATCACGTTGGCCAAAATTCTTGCGTTAAATAGATGGGCGACGCTGGCCCTAAAGGAAAAATATTGAATGAAGGAATACAAGACAAAAAAACCATTTTATTTTATTTTGCTAACTTACTTTCCGTCAATCTAAAAGTGTGATTTTGTCTATTTATCAAAGCTACAACGTATTGATAATATAATTAGTTACAACTTACCCTGCAATTTTACCGCATGATGTTTTTGCAATCGATGTCGATGGGTTGGCTGCAAAAGGGCATTTTTAAAGTTTTTTTCCTTTCTTGTTTTAGCAATGATCTCGGCAGCATGCACTTGGAGCAGTTCATGAAGACGGACTTCCAGTTGTTCAAGAGACACGATCATCGAACGGAACTTTCTATAATTACCAGTAGCTTCAACCACCCATTCAACATCATTGTCGCCGATTACCTTAGCGTATGATACCCCACATTCCTTCCAGGTTATTCTTTTTGACGGATGGCCATGCGTGGATGAATTGCACCAGCAGTTGGGCTTTCCGCATTTGCGGTTTACCTCATTGTATGAGCCGGGGATCATCGGATAAATTGATGTTATCGCCTGCAGCAGTTTGGACCGCTGACGTTCAAGCGTGTTTATTTCGGTTTTCTTGCCCATCTGAATCTCCAAAATATATATTGGAGATTCAGATGGGCAACATATCCAGAAAAAATCAGTCTCCCACATCCACAAGTCTGCGTCGTTTCACCGTCGGCGCCCTTCCTCTCATTGATCGTATTGCAAAAAGAATGAAATTGCGCGAGATACTTGCAGCTTTCATTCCCGGCCACGGTAATGATCTGGTTTCGCCGTCGGACACATTGCTGCTGCTGATCTATAATCTGGCCATCGGGAAGTCCCCTCTTTATGAATTAGACCAGTGGTGTGCCGGCATGGATTTGCAGCGTATAGGGATTGCACTGCAAAAGAGTAAACCGGGCATTTTCAATGATGACCGGTTCGGTAAAGCGCTTGATAAGTTATTCGACGCAGACAGGGCATCACTCATGACGTCCCTGGTTACGTCGTACGTTTCAGCATTCGATGTAGACTTGAAAGAAATCCATAATGACTCCACTACGGTGAAAGCATTCGGTCGAATGGAAGGCCGTACGGTTACAGGGTTCGAATTGAAGAAAGGACACAGTAAGGATCACCGGCCGGATCTCAAGCAACTGGTGTACACCTTAACCATCAGCGCCGATGGTGGCGTGCCAATTCATCACCACTGTTATCCCGGTAATTATACTGACGACAAAACGCATGTCGATACCTGGAAAATCATCCGCAAGATCACCGGGAGGAATGATTTTCTCTATGTTGCCGATACAAAAGTCTGTACCGATGGCCAACTATACTCGATTGTTGACAAAAACGGCGGGCGGGTGATAACGATAATTCCCGAAACGTGGGCGGAGGTAGGGCAATTCAAAAAAGAATTACGGCGCGCACCTAAAGCCAAGTCAATCATCTGGCGTCGTTTCAAGCCGAACAGTGAAACAGAAACCGAGTACTTCTCGGTATTCAAAGGAACATATATAACGACCAAGCGCAGCTATCGTATACATTGGATATACTCAAGTGAAAAAAGGAAACGTGACCGGATCGCACGGGAGGTATCACTTGAGAAAGCCGAGGGGGAACTCAATGCGCTCAATGCACGGCTGAATACGCGAAAACTGAAAACGCCACGGGAAATACTCTGTGCAACAGATGAAATCCTCGTAAAGTGCGGCATTAAAAATCTGCTTAAAACGGAACTGCTGGCAAAAGTACAGAAATCGCGCAGGCAGCAAGGGAAAGGAAGGCCATCGAAGGAAACCGTTTATACAACGTTTACCAACACTGTATATACAATCGCCTGGCATCGTGAGAGAGAAGCGATAGCTCAAGAGGCACGGCTTGACGGTATCTTTCCGCTACTATCAACCGATGCATCACTCAAGGCGGTTGAAGTGCTTAAGGCATACAAGTATCAGCCACGATTGGAAAAACGGTTCTCGCAATTCAAGTCAATCCATAATGCAGCGCCATTACTCTTTAAAAAAATTGAGCGCATAGAAGCTAATATGTTCGCCTTCTTTATCGCTCTGGCACTCCAGGGACTTCTTGAACGCGAAATCAGAGCGAATATGAACATCGAACAGGTCGAAAAACTCTACATCTACCCGGAAGATCGAGAGTGCAAACGACCGACGACATCTATTATTTTTGATAGGTTTTCACAGCTGTCACGGTATGTCGTTAGCGGGAAGAATTCACCGGATACCAATTTTCAGGACCAATTATCGCAGGCGCAAATTGAAATACTTGAAATCTTGAAAATGAGCTGTGATGATTATTGGCTGACGGATCGGTTAAATTGACAAAGTCGCTGATTGCTATTGACGGAAAGTAAG
>JAFGIW010000125.1 GCA_016929415.1 Chitinispirillaceae bacterium
AGCCCCGTATCGAGCAGTAAAAAGAGCACGCCGATCCACGCGGCGGTCTCGAGCATGCTCTGCTGGACCGCATCGGCCGGAAACAACCAGTGGAACCCGGCCGGGAACAAACGTCCGAAAACCGTCGGGCCGAGAAGAATCCCGATAAGCAGTTCGGCGGTCAGCGCGGGCTGCTTCCATTTTTTGAAAAGCTCTCCCACGGTGCGCGCGAGGAGTATGACGATGAAAAGCTGCAGGAGAAAAAGAAAAATGTGAGATTCGTTGAGGTGGTGCATTGTCGTTGTCGGTAGAATAGTTTGAAGAGTATGGTTCCCGTCCCGCACCGCTATCCGGCGGCGGTGCTCCGCCGGACTATATGCAATGCGATAAAAATAGATTCCGGGATATCGTGCCGCACCGTACTACTCGACGCGGCGGCCGGGGTTTTGTACGCTCTTTTCCGTCCTCAACAGGCAAGCGCTATTTCCAGGTGATGCGGCCCTCGTCGGGCATCCAAATTTGGGATCTCGCCTGCTCTCGCATCGTCTTGTTGCTTATGAACTACGAATGCGTTATGTTTCGTCATGTGGAAAAATGACTGTTTAGCCGGGAGCAATGCATGGATAATTTTCTCGCAATCACCAAAGCTCTTTCCGACGCCAACCGCGTCCGGGCGCTCATGGCGCTGCGGGGAGGGGAACTGTGCGTCTGCCAGATTATCGAACTGCTCGGCCTGGCACCTTCGACGGTTTCAAAACACATGGCCGTTCTGAAACAGGCGGGACTGGTCAAGTGCAGAAAGGAAGAACGGTGGATGTATTACCGTCTTCCGGAATCATCGGAACAGCCGGCATTGATCAGGAGCGCGATCGATTGGACGATATCACTGCTGGGAAACGATACTGCGATAATCAAGGATGCACGGTCGCTTCGAGGTATTGTGAGTCAGGACCCTTCAATCCTGTGCAAGCTGCGAAGGAGTAAATGACGTGGCCGTCAAGCTCAAAATCCTCTTCCTCTGCACGGGCAACTCCTGCCGCAGCCAGATGGCCGAAGGGTGGGCGAGGCATCTCAGGGGAAAGGGTATCGAACCTTACTCCGCCGGGATCGAAGTCCGCGAACTTGACCCGAATGCCGTCAAGGTTATGGCCGAGGCGGGCGTTGACATTTCGCACCATCGCCCGAAACATCTCGACGAGGTAAAGCACATCCCGTTCGACATGGTGATCACCGTCTGCGACTCGGCGAATGAGAGCTGCCCGGTGTTTCCGGGGAAGGTGAAGCGGCTCCATGTAAACTTCGACGATCCGCCTAAACCGGCAAAAGGGGCGAAATCAGTTGAGGAGGCGCTCGCGCATTACCGCCGGGTAAGGGATGAGATACGTCACTTTGTTGAAACCCTTCCGAATGTAGTGGAACAATAACCTTTATCCACAAGAAATATCGCATGTCGAAATCAGACTGGGGAAAATCGAGAACCCGATGCGGGGCATAGCGTGACCGCTTTAAACGAACCGGTTATTGCACCGAATGCGGGAAATGAGCATATGGTAGGTTTTTTATTGAATAGAGGAGGGGCGAACTGCCGTTCGCCCCATCGTTTGGGGTCGTACCGGTTACACCATCTCTCCCGGCAATTGTTTTACTAACTCGATAGGTCCGTTGCAGGGATAAAACTATCAGAAAGGGGCGGGAAAACCCCGCCCCTACGTTCAGAATATACCACCGGGTATTGTCGCCGAAAGAGCTCGGAGAAGACACGGTCGCGGGAGGAGTGAGGCGCTCACGCTTGCGGGGGCGCGCTCATCGCGCCCATCAATTATCTGTTACCTACGGCCTACTCCCTACCGCCTATCCCCTATTCCCTATTGCCTGTCTTTCCGCTTCCGGCCCGACTATATGGTGCGGCGTAAATTTTTTGAGCATGAGCGACCGCGTAACGACCGTCACCGAGCTCAGCGCCATGGCCAGTCCCGCGAGTTCCGGCCTGAATACGATGTGCCGGAGCGGATAGAGAATGCCGGCGGCAAGGGGAATTAGCGCGGCATTGTAGGCAAAGGCCCAGAAGAGGTTTCCCCTGATCCGGGAATACAGCTTCCGTCCAAGCTGCAGCGCCGCGGCGACATCGAGCGGATCGCCTTTGACAATGACGATCTCCCCGGTCTCCATCGCGATATCGGTCCCGCCGCCCACGGCGATGCCGACATCCGCCTGTGCAAGTGCGGGCGCGTCATTGATGCCGTCTCCCACAAAGGCGACCTTTTTCCCCGCCTGCTGCAGTTTCTTTACTTCGAGAGCCTTGTCCCGCGGGAGTATTCCGGCATGGACGTCGGCAATACCGAGCTGCCTGCCGATCGCTTCGACGCTCCGTTGGTTGTCACCCGAAAGCATCACGCATGCAATCCCCATCGACCGTAGCGCCGCAACCGCCCGCCGCGCGGTCGGTTTGAGCGTATCGGCCAGACCGATGCAGCCTGAAACGGCGCCCGCTTCCGCCGCCACCACGACGGTCATGCCCTCGTTTTCATACGATTCGACTTTCGCCGCAACCATTCCGATACCAATATTCTCGGCTTCCATGAGGGCGCGGTTACCGGCGACGATGCGTCGTCCGTCAACCATCCCGGCGACACCCCTCCCCTCGATCGAAACGAACCCGGCGCATTGCGGAAGAGCGAGACCGCGCCTGCGCGCCTCACGGACGATCGCCTCCGCAACCGGATGGCCGCTGTTGATCTCGACCGCGGCGGCGCTCGACAGGAGGCGATCGGCGCTCCCGCCGATCGCCTCGACCTCGACAACGGAGAGTTCTCCCTTTGTTAACGTTCCGGTCTTGTCGAAAACAACGGTGGTGATCTCGCGGGCCTTTTCGAGCGCTTCGCCGTTCTTGATGAGAATGCCCAGTTCGGCCCCGCGGCCGATGCCGACCGTAACCGCCGTGGGAGAGGCGAGCCCCAGCGCGCAGGGGCAGGCGACGACCAGGACGGCGATCATCGTCGTCAGGGCGAACTGCAGCGTACTGCCGAGAAGAAAGTACCAGACGCCGAAGGCCGCGACGGCGATAACCAGCACAACCGGAATGAACCACGCGACCGCCGTATCGGCAATCCGCTGCAGGGGCGGCCGGGAACTCTGCGCCTCCCGCACCATCCGGATGATGTTCGCGAGCATGGTCGCACCGCCGACGCGCCGTGCGGTAAACCGCAGTACGCCGCTGCGGTTGACGGTACCGCCCACCACCTTCGAACCGGCCCGTTTGATTGCGGGGACAGGCTCCCCGGTGATCATCGCCTCATCGACCGTGCTCTCACCGTCGACCACCTCACCGTCCACCGGGATCTTCTCTCCCGGCCTGACAAACAATGTCTGGCCCACGGCGACCTCTTCGATCGGGATGGTCCGCAACACACCCTGCTCATCGACCGTAGCGGTTGTTGCCTGCAAGCCGATGAGTTTTCTGATGGAATCGCCTGTTTTCCCGCGCGCTCCGGCTTCGAGGAAACGGCCGAGCGTCAGGAATCCGGCAAGCATGATCGCCGTATCGTAGAGCATAAAATGGTGCATGCCCAAAAGTCCGACGGCGCCTGCAACGCTTGCGCCGAAAGCAGTACCGATACCCAGTGCATACATGACATCCATTGTCAGGTTGCGCGCCCGAAGCGCGATAAAAGCAGCCCGGTAAATAGGGATGGACACAAAAAGGAACACCGGGGCGGCAATCGCTGCCATGACCGGGGGGGACAGGAAATCATGCCGAAGTATCATGACCGCCATGAGGGGAAGACTGACTGAAAAGGCGGCAATGATGCGCAGAAGTCGCCACTGCTGTTCGCGGCGAAACTGTTGTTCGAAAAGAACCGGACCTTCCCTGCCGGCGACCAGACTTTCGACCCGGTACCCGGCCGCGATAACAGCGGCTCTGAGGTCGCGTTCTGCAACGAAATTGGGATTGCCGCGCACCCGCGCCTCACCGTCCGATAAATTAACAAGAGCATCAAACACGCCCGGAACGTTTTCGAGCGCGCTACGGACCTTCGCGGCGCAGGCGGCGCTCTGCATGCCGCCGATCGAAAGCGTCATTGAAGCGAGCGCCGCGCCGTAGCCGGCATGGACAATCCGCCGTTCAACGGCATCGGGAGTGACAACGGCAGTATCGAAGGTTATCCGGGCGTTCTGTCCGGAAAAATTGATTGCCACGTCGTGGACGCCTTTAAGCGACCGCAGTTTCTTATCAATGGTGAGGGCGCATTGCGCGCAGTGCATTCCGGTGACCGACAGATCGAGAGTGCGTAAAGAACTCATACCGCCTCGCCATCACCAGTGCGGTCCGGCGGGTTAACCGCATCATGGACTATAATATTTATCTAAAAGACCTACCGGCGTCTCAGGAGAAACTCGGACACGTCGAAATAATAAATCCGGCGGTTCATTGCTCCATCCAATTGGATTTCGATTACATCAACGATTTTATTTCTTTCACGTATGACAGTCTGTCCGACCAGCAGCCAACCCTTACCCCGCATCCCGTATTTTTGGGTAATATATATGTATTCAGCGGATATACCCGCACTCTTGCTCTTCGCTCCCGAAATGATTATTGCATCATGAAACGATTCACCGCTGCCCCCCGTGTAGGTTATCCCTGAAGAGGATTGCCTCCCGGCCCTTCTTGCCGACAGCGATGAACCGCATCCGAATATGAGAATGCACAGTACCGCCACCACACGAAACAACATACAATCTCCCTCAATGATTTATTGAATTAACCAGCGATTCTTCACCATTCACATGCGAGCGATTGATTCTCACTCATTCCCGATTATTGAAAAAAACAGAAAGAGTTCAGGCTTCGATCGAATCCATGGCGTCGTATAATGACGGAACATTCTTCGCCGTCACCATCACCGCTCGAACGGTTTCCCCTTCTGATGGTATCAACCTTTGCCCTTTCAGACTATAAGAAAATGTGTAATATAATTTATTGCCCTCTTTTAAGGAAAATGCTCAGTATCACAGCCGCCACCTCCAAACCATGCGGATTTCTTCCCTTAAAAAATACCGCACCCCCGCACCGGATTAACCCGATAAACGCATAAACAAGACCCCGTCGGCAGCATCGGAACGGGCGTTTTGCCGACAAACCGAGAGTCGGTTGATGTCATCTACTCACTGCCGATTGTCTGTTCTTTATACCCTTCAGGAACTGAATAAATTCCTTTCGGGGCGGCTTTTTCAGCACTTTCCAATAAAAGCTCGGTGGATCTGATGGTTGTATTCATCGCCTGAGACGTAGAAACCGTTTTTACCGGAATACCTTTGATTTTTTCAACCTCTTTCGCTATATCGCCAAAACCGGGCATAAGGGCCAGCATGCCGTTTTTAATCATATTAAATGCCGCGGGATTGATTTTAATCTGTTCGGTGACCCATGACTCGCTCTTTGTCGATCCCATCGCGATCTTGAGGTCAACAAGATATTTCGTGCACTTCCATGCACCTATTTTCCGCTGTTCGGAAGTTTTGGTTACGGTCATCGATCCCTTCATCATCGCACCCATCATTCCCTGCATCATCTCCTTCGTTGCCGCGGCGGATTCGGCATCTTCCATATTGTCATCGATTGCCTTATTGATCATCGATTGCATGCTGTCGACTTTGATCGTGGAACCGGTCTTTTTATTGAGATCAATGACCGTTAAAGTCTTCGTGGCAAAGGTGAAAATCGATCGGTGCCCCTCGCCGTCTTCATAACTGGCCTGTTTGCTTCCGACCCAGGCAATCGCCTCTCCGGTCGTTTCAGGAACCGTTTTCCCGGCCACGGTGTAGGAATCGGTCGTCTTTTTGTATTTGAGATAGGTATCCGCATGGACGGAAAGAAAAGCTGCCATGAACAGGATTCCCAGAGTATAAGCCGCGGATCGAAACATGGTAAAGCTCCATTCTACGGGGTAAGGGATGAATAACATGACTACCTGATGGGTGAAAATATACTTTTTATTCGTAGTGCCGGGTCAATTGAACAGCAACTGATTGCATATTTCGGTTGAATCGCAACCGGAGAAGCTCTGTTGATACCCTTTCATGAACCGGTTTGCGTTCATCCGCTTTTTTATCAGCTAAAGACCTCTGTACCGCCCGCCTTCGGGCGCCGTTATTGCCGGGCAATACACACCCGATGGGGGGCACTCACGGAGCGGGTTGTGGATAAAGAAGCGCGATGACGGGAGAGTAGAAAATGATGGAGCGTACGGCCGCGCCCCTATATATGGTAAAATGGTTTCGACCATTCGCAGGGGAGGGGTCTTCCCCCCTAAGGCTTCCGCAACCGGTTCCGTGCGTGCCCCCTGTAAATGTTGGTTGCTCAGTACTACATGTGCCCGGGGAGCACGCGGAACAGAAGCCTTCAGCCCCGGCTGTTTTGTATAATTGATATACGACCTGTTTGCCATTCTACCGGTTGATGAATTTATTCGGAAACAGGTTGTGTTCGAGGTTCGGAATATATTATTCCGCAATTATCTGTAAAATAAATGGACGCTGTTGATTCATATGCCAGATCAGGTTACAATTGCCCGTCCCTGCATTACAATGCATTGCATTCATTAAATTCCCGAAGGTAGTTTTAATAAAGACCCCGGATGCCTTTGCCGGGGAAAGAAGTTCTTTTCCCTTTTTCTTCGCCCCCATCCCGGCCTTTGCCGAAGCGGCTTCCCGTCCTCCGTAGCAGTTGCTACTGCGGAGGGTAGGACGCGCAGGCGGGCAGCCTTCCCTGTAGATAAGGAAAGGTGGACAGGGGAGCGTTCAGGTGAGGTGCCATGACCAATCAACTGAAAACCATCGTCGTCTTCCTCCTTCTTCTCTCCCTCAATGCCGCCGCCCAGCTGCAGCTTTCAGGAGAGCTTACGCCCTCGCAACAGCCCGTGAAGGAACCGGTAACCCTCACCATATCCCGTAATACGCCGATCAGCAAAGACACCCTCTCCATCACGCTCACGCTGCGGATGGAGAAAAATATTCATATCTATTCCGCGGAATCGCTCTTCTTTAAAATATCCATCCCGGATACATCGGGATTAGGTAAGGGGACAATCGAACTCCCGAAACCAAAGTCCTTCGTTAATTTCGACAAATCAACCGTTTCGGTGTATGTAGGCGGGCAGAAGATCATCATCAGGCATCCTGTTGCCGCGCCCGACTGGTCACTTGCCGGAACAATCCACTTTCAGGCATGCGATTCGAACATGTGCTTTTTTCCCCAGGAAATCGCTTTTTCCGCGAAATCGGACGGGACGCTTTCCGCGGGTTCCGGGGCACCGGGTGCGCCATCAACGCAAACAATTTCCGGAACCCCGCCTGTTGATGTAATGCAGCTCCTCGAGGATTTTACGGTCGTCGGCTCGCGCGGCGGATTTTTAAATGTCGGCCGGTTCTCGGAATTTCTGCGCGAGCCGGCGGCAAAAGGGAGCGGCAGGAGCGGTGGTTTCGAAGACAAAGGATTCCTGCTGGTGATTCTTCTCATCCTTCTCGGCGGTATCGCCCTCAACCTCACCCCCTGCGTGCTGCCGATGATCCCGATTACCATCGCCGTGATCGGCGCGGGTTCGCAGGCAAAAAGCCGCGGCAGGGGAATGTTCGTCGGTGCGGTGTACGGATCGGCAATGGCGCTCACCTACGGGGCACTCGGCCTGTTCGTCGTGCTCACCGGTGCGCAATTCGGCGTCATCAACTCGTCTCCCCTTTTCAACATCATGATCGCCCTGGTTTTCATCCTCATGGCTCTGGCGATGTTCGATATCATTCAGATAGACTTCACACGGTTCAGAAAAACGAGTGGTCCTCCAAGCGAACGTGGAAGGCTGCTGACGGTGTTTATAATGGGCATCGTGGCCTCGCTGCTCGCCGGAGCCTGCGTTGCACCGGTGGTTATCTCGGTGGTGCTTTACGCAGGCACCCTCTATGGAAACGGCAACATGGCGGGGATGGTTCTTCCCTTCCTTCTCGGCATCGGCATGGCCCTGCCCTGGCCATTCGCGGGCGCCGGGCTCTCCTTCCTCCCGAAACCGGGAAAATGGATGGTTTGGATAAAGTACGTTTTCGGGATTTTCATTCTCGCCATGGCGATCTATTACGGATATACCGGTGTCACCCTCTTCCGCGGCGGCAGTGCGCCAAAAACCGCCCCGGCAAAAGCAGCCCCCTCCGCCCTCCCCTGGCTGCACTCGCTTGAAGAAGGATTGCAGAAGGCAAAGGCGGAGAACAAACCCGTCTTCATCGATTTCTGGGCAACATGGTGCAAAAACTGCAAGGCGATGGATGCGACCACCTTTCGCGATCCAGGGGTGGAAGAGCTGCTGAAAGGCTACATCCTCATAAAATACCAGGCTGAAAAGCCCGACGAGCCGTCGATAAAGAAGCTGCTCGACCGCTTCGGGGTGGTGGGGCTGCCGACGTATGTGGTGGTGAAAGGAAAGTGATGCTTTACGAACGGGCTGTAACGCGTTTCACCTGGAGGCTTGATGGAGTGTCGGAGCGTCCGCGCCGCCGATAGAATTTCCCTCCAGATCATGTTGTATACCGTTATATTGAAGCGGGGTCCCGGCCCCGCCCGCCGGTCAGGGGGTGACCCAAGCGGCCGCCACCCCCTGAACCCCCGGGCCTTTTTACCGCGCACCGCCGCCTGATCGCTACGGAAACGGGAGTTTTTAAAACTCGGGCTGGAAAAAACCCCAGCCCTCAGACAGCTAAAAACTCTTATCCGTTTCCTTCGCGGGCGGCGCTGATGCAGTGGAAGAAAACGCCTGTTTTTCATTTTTACATTTTCAGGGATCAATTGATTTGGAATAAGGTGGAAATGGAAGCAGTAATTTTTTTCCCATCAACGGCCTCACGGAGACCCCGGGGGGTTTTCAAGTCTCCCGAAGAGTTTTGAACGTTCCGCGGCCCCACGATAGTCGCATTTTTGCGACCTTTTTTCAATGTAACGTTTCGCACTACCGGGTCAATCGATTGGCCGCAAAATGCCTAAATTCGTATAAAAACGCAAATTTTATCCTCCTATTGACCAATCTCCGGACATCCCCAGGCGAACG
>JAFGIW010000126.1 GCA_016929415.1 Chitinispirillaceae bacterium
ACCGTACCGCCGCGGCAGGCATACTCCCACTCCGCTTCGGTCGGCAGACGATAGCCGTTCTTTGAAAAATCGGAGACAAGTCCCTGTAATTCGATCATTTCGCCCGGATCGCCCGCGTTGCCGGTGAAGGAATAGACCGTATCGAGGCTGTCCGCTTTACTGCGTGCATTGCAGTAAAGCACGGCATCTCCATAGCTGAGAAAATAGGCGGGGATATTGTCACCCAGGCCGTACGTGGATTTCCATCCGGATTTCTTGTAATTCGAATAGCCCGCCGTCATGACCTCCTCATACTGCTTCTGCGTCACCTCCGTCGTGTCCATCCAAAAATCATAAGTAAAGGAAACAGTATGGACCGGCTTCTCAAGTTCCCACAAGTTCTGACTGAAGTCCTCGGTGAGCATCACCGGCTGTCCCATGCTGAAGTCATGGCCGTTCGCTTTTATTTTTACCATACCGCCCTGGCGTTCAAGCTCCTGGGAATCGGCGGGTTTCCACTGTTTTGATGCCGTAAGCTTGATCGTAAGACCGGAAGTCGTAGCGGCATCGACTGCACAGTACGCGGCCAAGTAACCGTCGGCAAAAGCAACCAGCGTGTCGGGTACAACTGCACCCGCGCTTTTTATTTTTGCCGTTGTTGCGCTACGGTCGGCCCGTACTTCGTTTCTTTGAACCAGCAACGCCTGTTTTGAGAAGAAAACCCGTTTAAAGGTGGCGGTGAACGTGCCGGCAGTTACTTTTAAAAGATAAAAGCCCCCCGACAGTTCCGGCAGTTCGATGCTCCGGACACGGTCGGAAAGGTCGTCGACGGAGCGCGAAAAAACCTGCCGGCCCGCAATGGTAAAAAACGAAACGGTGATCGTCTGTTTGGCCGACAAGGCGACCGTCAGCCGATTGCCGCGTAACAGCGCCCCTTCCTGATTCAGCCGGCGAAAAGGGTAGGGGCTGCCGACATCGAGCGTACCGCCGGTAAAAGCCCCGTCCATATCGGTTGTGTCGGTCAGCGGCGGTTTCGCCTGAACCGATACCCAGGCATCGGCGATCGGTTCGTCGGCCTCATTGACTACCGTTCCCTCGAATGAAACGGTATTTGTCGTAAATGCTCCGGCGTCATCGGTGCCGCCGGTGAATTCCTGGTCATCGTACGGAATGGAAACCGCAACACCGGCAAGGGGATTTTGCAGAATGGCGGCATCGGTAACTTTACCGCCCATCGAGACCGGTACGGAGAAAGCTCCATCCGCATCGGTTCGAACGAATTCCAGGTTGTTCCATACCGCTATTATTACGCCACCCACGGCTCCGCCTTCGGAATCGGCCGCATCCGTTTCCGCTGTAAAAAAGATGGGAAACCCGAGCAGCACCACCAGCAAAAAAACATGTAGCCTCACGAAACGCCTCCTATAAAAAAAATAAATATAACGCCTTGATTCTGAATTTCCCTACAAATGATGGTTGAATCCTTCAGGATTCATTCAGGTAATAATTTAATATAATCCGCGTCGTTTTGCTGTTTCAAATTATATTTTGGTGTTCCCAATGCCCCTTCAGGGAAAATACCGTGAAAACTGCCATTCTCAATTGAGAACAGGAAAGAAACAGTCCCATGGCTCCAGCACGTGCGCACCGTTGCCGATTTTCACACGCTGTTTTGCCCTCCCCTTCTCCCTCTATGTAATTTAACCATAACTATTCATCGCAGCATTTTTTATTTCAAGGCAAACGTGGATTCGTTCCATCCCATAGGCGTCTTTGACTCAGGCTTCGGCGGCCTGACCGTGCTGCGGGAGATCGAACGGCTCCTGCCCATGTATGACTTCCTTTATCTGGGGGATAATGCACGGGCTCCGTATGGAAACCGTTCGTTTGAAAGCGTCCATGCCTATACGCTCGAAGCTGTCCAATGGCTTTTCGGACAGGGATGCCATCTCATTATTCTTGCCTGCAATACCGCGTCGGCCAAAGCGCTGCGGACGATCCAGCAGGATGATTTGCCCCGGATCGCCCCCGACCGGCGGGTTCTGGGGGTTATCAGGCCCGTCACCGAGCGTATCGGTACGCTGACGGCATCGGGGCATGTCGGTATCCTCGGGACAGCCGGAACGGTCGAATCACGCTCATACGTGATCGAAATCGAAAAGTATTTTCCGGAGGTCATCGTCACCCAGGAAGCGTGTCCGATGTGGGTGCCGCTTGTCGAGAACGGCGAGGCCGACAGGGAGGGCGCCGACTACTTTGTCAAGCAACATATCGACCGGTTGTGTAACGCCGATCCGCTTATCGACGCCATCGTGCTCGGATGCACCCACTATCCGCTGCTTGAGCGAAAAATAGGGACGTTTCTGCACCGATGCATCACCATCGTCTCGCAGGGAGCCATCGTTGCCGAAAGCCTCGGACACTATTTCGCCCGCCATACGGAAATCGAAGGCCGTTGCTCCAGACGTGGACGACGCATCTTTTACACCTCGGAGAAGGCCCATATATTCGAACGCCTGGCGGCCGTTTTCTACGGACGGGAAATCAAATGCCGGGAGATGCGGTTTTCATAAGCCCCGGCTGCTGGCGGGGAGACGAAGGGCAGCGCCGACCTTTAACGTCTGATAATCAGTTCGAAATTGCAGATTCTCACCTCGGGGCGTCCCGTTTTGTCGCACACGATCGAACCGTCGGGCGCGATGGCGAGCAGGAGGTCGTTGGGTTCGAGCAGTATCCCGTTGCACCCGATGGAACGCAGGCTGCTTTTCACGCGATCGATCATCCTGAACTGTACGGCCTGGCTGACAATCCCCAGCTGCAGCGCCTTCGCGAGGTCCACCGGCCGGCACAATCCCCCTGATTGCTCGGCGACCCAGCTGTCGGAACCGTTGAAATACCCCCGCAACGTTATGTAGTTGCGATCGGCCCGCAGCACGGCAGTTCCATCAGGGTTGCGCAGCCCTTTGTGGGAATCGAACCGGCGGGAATCCACCGACTCCTCCTGCTTGCCGCTCCCCGTCATATAGATCGCACGCACATAGACAGTCGGTATCCCATTTTTATTAAGGTATTGGGCAAGGGCAAACTCTTCGAACGGGCTGTTAAAACCGTTGATGGCAATCAGGTCGGGACGGGGGTCCGCCGTTTCAAACCGGGGCAGCTCGCCGACCCGCGAAATTTTCCAGACAATGTGGATCTGGTCCTTGGTGATCGTATAGAACACTTCGTTGATAGGCGACAATTTCCAGGAGTGCGTTGTACGCCACCGTTCGGGAAGGAAATAGTCGAAGAGGCGGCCGTTGTTGCCGACCACCCAGAGCGCTCCTCCGGTGCTCTCCACATGGCCGAAAATATAGGGCACATCGAAAACGGTCACTGCGCTGAGGTGCGCCGGCAGGGGTGTCGACTTGAAACGGTCGCGCTGGTCGTCGAGATAGGCATGCCGCCGCCGCCATCGCACCTGCTCTTCATGCGGAGGGGTGCGGACAAGCAGCTCGTAATCGACTACCGAATAGGCCCCTTTATTGACAAAATCGCAAAGCGCCTCATGCCGCAGGCGCCTTGTTGCCTCCTCGTCCGGGGCGGTCAGCGCCTCGATCGCCGCGACTTCTTCGGCGCCGAGAATGATATGCACCGGTTTCATGTCGGCCACGATGTATCCCTTGTGCTCGAGATCGCCGATTACTTTACGGTTAAGCATCAGCAGGTCCCGTTCGAGTTCCTTCCTGCCGCTGCCGATTTCCGCGCGCATCTGAACAATATCCTTGCCCTGTATCCATCCGTAAATAAGCTTGTACTGCCGCAGGATGTCGATATCGATGCCGGGGTGCCGTGCAAGGATCCGGTTGATCTTCATCGGGGACCTGCCGCTCTGCCAGAGCTGCATCTTTTCAGGCGGAACATAGATGGCCAGCGGGTCCTGGGTGTTGATGCGTATCGTGCGCGGGCCGTACATGCCGTCGCGCATCTCCATGACAAGCGCGAACTCCTCCCAGGGACTGTTGAATTCGGTGTCAATCGATTCGGGGAGCGATTCGGTCTCCATGGGGACATCTTCACCGACACGGCAGTTCTTGACGACCAGATCGAGACTGGTGTCGCCTACCGCCCTCGTCGGGACCCTGAAAACGGCGCTGGTGCCCTCGAGCCGCTCCCGGTGCTCCCGGAACCACTCTTTTTCGTACCAGTTTCCGAGTTCGAGATGTTGCGCGAAGGGAAGTCCGAACCGGGTAAAGTAGATGTCCCCTCCGTCGGGCGTCTTGCGGTGCACGTAGATAACACCCAGGATATTGAGCAGCGAATCGGGAAGATTCGGCGCATCGGGGGTGGATTGTGGGGTCATGAAGTTGATACCTTACCGTAGAAACGGGTATTTGTCAAATCCTAAGGCGGGTTGAAAACAGGCAATAGTGCGAAGACACGCAGCGCTTTGGCGGAATATGGTAGGCACTAGTATGAAGATTTTCTTCATTCTTTCTCTCCCCCTCACCGCACTTCCAGCTGCGCCTGCGCGTCTACGACCCCGCGGTTGACAAGCAACATCGCTTCGTGAAAGCGGTCGGCGATGAACTCGTCGGGAACGCGGTCGCGCAGGGTGCGCAGAAGCTGGATCGTCATACGCAGGATGCGGATGAGGTCCCCTTCGGGCGCGCCGAAGGCGAGAAGTTCCTGCAGCGTGCAACCGTTGGTCCAGGCATACACCGGCGCGGCGTAGGAAAAATCCATTTCTCGGATCGGCTGCGTGATGCCGTGTTTGATCTCCTTCGCGCGGAGTTTATGGATTACCTTCTCGGCTTCGAAATGCAAACGTACTGATGCGGGCGATGCCTTGTTGCGGCTCCTGCTCTCTTCGGTGATAAGCGCGGCCAGCACCACCGGAACCTGTGCGACGGTGCATTGTTCGAAGCTGCGCGCGTAGAAGAGCTCTGCGGCCTGAATCTCATAACCGCTCACCGCCGCCGCGAGTTTTCCCTTGTCGGTGAGCGTCCTTCCGTCAAGAAACCCGCACGCCTGAAGGAACTTTATCCGCCGGGCGATCTGGTCCTCCTGCCTGCGGTATTCCTTACTTATGGTAAATTCTCCCCTGCGGAAATTATGGAGGCTCTTCTCGAAAATGGCGTACGCATCGTCGCCGAACCGGCTGTAGAGGTTGAGGATCGTCGAGTACGAGGCATAGAACCGGCTGTTGATTCGTTCGTTCCGGCCGTACAGCAGCCGTTCGAGGTGCACCGGATCGGTCGCCTCGGGTATGATCTGTGAATAGACGTACCCGACCTCATCCATACCGCGTCTTCCCGCCCTTCCCGCCATCTGGTTGTATTCACGCGTCATGAGATAGTTGAATTCGACGCCGTCGAATTTTTCAAGTTCGTCAAATATCACCGCCCGCGCCGGCATGTTGATCCCGATCGCGAAGGTCTCGGTGCAGAAAAGCAGCTTGATAAGCCCCGCGGTAAAGAGCCGCTCGACGATCTCCTTTGCCGCCGGGAGCATTCCCGCGTGATGGTAGGCGGTCCCCGCCTCCCAGAGCATGCGCAGGTGGCCGAGACGATCGTAGTCGGAAAGGCGGTACCTGCCCACCAGTTCGTCGACCATGGCGCGCACCTTCAGACGCCCCTCTTCATCGAGCAGAGCGAGCGTGCTGTGCAGTTCCGCATGGTACTCGCATGCCTTGCGGTTAAAGCAGAAATAAAGCACCGGCACATTTCCCTGTTCGAGCACCAGCTGCACGATTCGTTTCGAGGATGGTTTACGCCGGAGAAACCGTTTGCGATCCGCCGGATCGTTGCGGTACTTCCTGCGCACGGCCTTTATGTTCATCATGCCGAATTTCGGGCTGTAAAAATGGTGCCTGAGGGGAACCGGACGCGCCGTCTCCTCGATCATGGTAAATGGGGTTTGGCGTACGGTTTCCATCCACCGGGTAAGTTCACGGATATTGGGTACCGTGGCGCTCAGGCACATGAACCGGATCTCCTGCGGCGCGAGGATGATGCTCTCCTCCCATACCGTTCCGCGTTCCGGATCGTCAAGATAATGAATCTCGTCGAAGATCGTATAATAGATGCCGGAGAGGCGGCCCGAATCTTCGAGAATGAGATTTCTGAATATTTCGGTCGTCATGATCAGAAGAGGCGCCCCATGATTGATCGTGACGTCACCGGTCTGGATCCCGACGGCTTGCTCGCCGAAACGCTGCCTGAAATCACGGAATTTCTGATTCGAGAGGGCCTTTACCGGTGCTGTGTAGACGGCCCGCCCGCCGAGCCGCAGCGACACCTCGACGGCATATTCGGCAACAAGCGTTTTGCCGCACCCCGTCGGCGCCGCAACAATAAGCGATTCCCCCCGTTCGATAGCCGCAACCGCCTTCTCCTGAAACGGATCGAGTTGCAGGTTCTGATACCGCACGGACCTCTCCTCTATTTCGGAATGAAAGTGTAAGGGTGAAATATAGATTATTAACGGGGAGCTGTTGAAGTATTCAGGAGCCTGAGGTCAGGAAAAAGCTTTTTAGCCTTTCAACTATTGAATTGTTACGCTGAATCGCTAAACTGCTGAACCGCTTTTCCCTCCTGACTACCGACTCCTGAATTTTGACTCCTCCCATCTTCTGGCTTTCCTCCGCCCCATTTTAGTATACTCAATAATGCCTGCTATGAAATCATACACACTCATCATCGCCGTCGACCGCTACTGGCCTTCACGCGGGGGCTTGGAGCAGGCAACGCTCGCACTCGCCGCATCGCTTCCTTCCGAGTGGCGCGTTACGATCGTCACCCATCGGCCTTCAACGGCGGCAACTCTGTACGGCAATCTCACCTCATCACGGAAAATGCCGGCCAACGATCCCTCCGGCAATGTCATCGAGCCGCTCGATGCCGGCCATGTCGGCCGTCTGCTGCTCTCGCCGCTTCTGATCCGAAACATCCCCCTGATGCGCCGCGTGCTGCCGCGCCTTCTGTTCGACTTGCTTTACATTTGGTATAAAACGGCTTTTTCCCGCCGCCTCGAACGGCTCCTGGACGATGCCGATTCGGTTCACTGCATCTCCACCGGGTACCTCGCGCGGTGCGTCACCGACGTCTGCCTTAAAAAAGGCATCCGTTTCGTCCACGAGCCGTTTATCCATTTCAGCCGCTGGGGAGACAGTCCGGCGCAGCTTCGCGCCTACGCGGCGGCCGACACGGTCATCTGTCCGACGAAGAGTTTCAAAACGAAATTCCTCGCCCGGATCGATTCCTCGCTTCCGGTAAACGTCGCGGTGATCCCGCCGGTTGTTGTGGAACCCAGTTATCCGAAGCTGCGGATGCCGCCGGTGCCCGGACGGTTCGTCCTTTTTCTCGGACGGCGCGAGGCGCACAAAGGCCTGGCGTCGCTGCTGGTCGCCTTCGGCGGCCTCGATCATCTCGCCAGCCTGGTAATCGCGGGCCCGGGAGAGCAGGTCCGCATCAGAAACATGGCGGTTTTCGACCTGGGCGAGGTCGACGACAAAATAAAAGACTGGCTGCTTTCCAGCTGCGACGTGCTCTGCGTTCCCTCCACCGACGAATCGTTCGGTATTGTCTTTACCGAGGCGATGAGCTTCGGCAAGCCGGTCATCGGGTTCGACGTCGCGCCGATCAATGAAATCGTCAAAAACGGCGAAAGCGGCCTGCTCGTCCCTCCCGACGATACCGACAGCCTCCACCGGGCGCTCGAGACATTGCTCACCGACGGCCGCCTGCAGAAACACATAGGGGCCGCCGCGAAGGAACGGTACGACCGGATCTTCTCCCGTGCGGTCGTGATCGGAAAGATCATCGCCCTGCACGAACGGAAAAAGGACGCATCCTCATCCGCCGCCCGATAAGCTCCGCACCAGTTCACTCCCCCGCGCGGTGATACGCCGGACGTCGCCGTCGCGAACGGTTATTCCTTCACGGTCGAACAGCGCATAGAGCAACAGACAGATCTTGCGGTTGGCGCCGATCAGATCGCGGAATTGCGCAACAGTCAATCCCTCGACCCGTCCTTCCAGCTCACGCAGGAGGCGCCGCCTCACCGGATCGACCACCGATGCGTGCAGCCATGCGCCTTCGATCTGATAGACCCGTTTTTTCGCGGTGAGAAAGTTGAGGACCTGCCGCAGGAGGTGTTCGTCGATTCCCTCCTTCCGCACGACGGCGCGCAGGTCGCCTTCGAGCGGCGTCTGCAGGCCGCATGAGGCGAGCGCCCCGTCAATCGCGGCGATTGCCGTTTCATACCCGCGTGACGCATCGGCGTTATGGCCGGCAAGCGCCCAGGTATGCTTCAGGGGTTTCAGTTTCTTGTCGTCAACCAGCCGTTTGAGCAGCAGCGGCAGCATTCTTTCGTGCGTCGCGCTCCGATCAAGGCCGAGCATCCCCAGCAGCTCTTCACCGGTCCTCCCCGACGGGTCGAGGGGATTGCGCCGGTGGTAGGCGGCGATCGCATTGACGATACGGTCGCAGAGGACGCCGCAGGTGGCTGCATCAATAAAATATTTCCCGTTTTCATCCGAAAGCACGACCGTATCCTCCGGGAGGCGTCCCGTCGCTTCATCAATATCCTGCAGTGAACAATTCAGTATTTCGGCGATCTCTTCGAGCGATACGCCGCCGGGATGTTTCTTTATTTCCGCCGCAACCAGATCCTTCAGGCTGCCGTGTGCGATGGCGCGGAGTTTTTCGACGAGGGGCGCCGGACGGCGGCGGTGATGCAGCGGCGCGGCGTCGATCACCGCCCCGCCGCCGACGGTCTGGTCATTCGACGTACTCCGTAAAACAAAACGGTCTCCCGCCTGGGCCACACAGGGCTGCGGCAGATGCAACTGCACAACGGCCTGCTCACCGGGGCGCAGCAGATCGGCATCGATCAGGTGCATGCGCACCTGGGCTTCGAAGGTCCCCAGGAAAAACTGTACTGTTGACCAGAGGGAAACGGTCCGGCCCGGTTCGAACAGCTTGACACGCGCATCAAGCAATATCGTCGATCTGAGGGGACGGTCTGACACCATCATCCCCCTGTCGAACTCTTTTCTGGAAAGACCGACCAGGTTGAGCGAGGCGCGGTTCCCTCCCACCGCCTCACCGGCCTCCCGGCCGTACCGTTCGATGCGGCGGACGCGCACTGTTTTGTCGCCCGGGAGGAGATGCAGTTCGGCGCCGGTTGCCGTGCGCCCCCCCAGTACCGATCCGGTGACCACCGTCCCGAAACCGCTCACGCTGAAGATCCGGTCGATATACATGCGGAAAAGGTCGTTGGTGCGTCTCGGTTCCACGGTCGCGGCTACTTCGGCGATCGCTTTTGCGAGCGGATCGATCCCTTCGCCGGTTTTCGACGAAACCGGCACGACCGGGCACCCTTCAAGAAATGTTCCCTTTACAAAAGATTCCACCTCTTCCCGGGCCATCGCCAGAATTTCATTATCGACAAGGTCGATCCGGGTAAGCGCAACCACTCCCCGCGTCACGCCAAGCATGGTCATTATTGCCATATGTTCACGCGTCTGGGGCATGATGCCGCCGTCGGCGGCGATCACGAGCAGTGCGACATCGATTCCGCTCGCGCCCGCGACCATGGTATGGATGAAATCGCGGTGTCCCGGCACGTCCACGATCCCCACCGTTGCTCCGGACGGCAGGGTGAGGTGGGCAAACCCGAGGTTGATCGTAATGCCGCGGCGTTTCTCTTCCGGGTGCGTGTCGCATTCGATGCCGGTGAGTGCTTTGACAAGCGCAGTCTTCCCGTGGTCGATGTGGCCGGCGGTGCCGATAATGAGGTGAGTCATGATTTATTTACAGAATAATTGAGAGATGGTTCTTTTTTTCCGCCGACCTCATCCCCCGCCCCTTCTCCTATCAGAGAAGGGGAATTGAATTTCTTCTTATTCCCCTCTCTGATGGGAGCGGGAACCAAGGGGTGAGGTCTGAAACAAATAGTAAATGCGACACTCATTTCCGTATTTCATAATCCGGCGGATCGCGATCCGCCCATTAAAAGGCGAAGACAGGTCGATAAACAGACCTTCTGCCAGACAATCAGGTCTTCGAAGGTTTTCGCCTTGTCTCTCATTCTGACTACTGACTTCTTACTACTGACTCCTCCTTAACACACTCCCCCGTCGCCTCTGCAACCACATCAATGTCATGCTCGAACAGCGCCCCGGTATCGAAGAGGAGCCTGCCCTCCCGGAGGACGCCGAGCACCGGCGGATCGCGCTGAAGCATCTTATGAAGCATCCGTTCGGCGAAGGTCTCCCGTCCCTTTACCGACTCCTGCGGCGCGACAAGTGCCACGGCATATCCCGGCAGCTTGAGCTCGGGGAGTGTCCCTCCGCCGCACTGGACAATGCTCGGGACGATTTCCGCCGCCACAGAACGTTTGTGCAGTCCCTCCCACAGCCGATCCGCAAACTTCCGCCGCTCTTCTACCGGCCGTTCGAGAAGGTTAAACACTAAATTGTTCTTTATTAAATTATCATCCTTGAGATAGCTCCTGCAGGCGCATGACAATGCGGCAAGTGTAAATTTTCCCACGCGAAGCGCACGCATGAGCGGAGCGCGGGAGAGCTTTGCCACAAGGTCC
Organism: Chitinispirillaceae bacterium; assembly: GCA_016929415.1. Classification (GTDB taxonomy): domain Bacteria; phylum Fibrobacterota; class Chitinivibrionia; order Chitinivibrionales; family Chitinispirillaceae; genus JAFGNB01. The sequence continues at coordinate 10,567 of JAFGIW010000126.1, forward strand.
CGTTTTCCGACAATGATCCCCGCCTGCGGACCGCCGAGGAGTTTGTCGCCGCTGAAACACACCAGATCCGCACCGTCGGCGAGCGCAGAGCGTACATCCGGCTCGTGAGTAAATCCCGCGACCTTCGGCTTGCGCAGCAGCCCCGACCCGATATCATAGAGCAGCGGCAGGTGGTGGGCATGAGCCAGGGTGGCCAGTTCCGCCACCGGCACCTCTTCGGTAAAACCGGCGATCGTATAGTTCGACTTATGCGCCTTGAAAAGCAGGGCGGTATCGGGATTAATCGCCTGCTCGTAATCGGAAGCGCGCGTGCGGTTGGTGGTGCCCACCTCCACCATACGCGCCCCCGATGCCGTTATGATCTCGGGAATCCGGAACGCTCCGCCGATCTCGATAAGCTCCCCCCGCGACACGACTGCCTCCCGGTCGCGCGCAAGGGTATGCAGGGACAGAATGATGGCAGCCGCGTTATTGTTCACCACCAGCGCGTCGTGCGCGCCGGTAAGGCAGGTAAGCAGGCGTGTGATGTGCGCCATCCGGTGGCCTCGGCCGGCCTTCTCCAAATCGAACTCCAGATTGGAATAACCGGCAACAATAGGCGCAAGTTCATCGAGTACCCAGCTGCCGAGCGGTGCGCGGCCCATATTGGTATGGAGAAGGATGCCGGTCGCATTGATGACCGGACGCAACGAAGCCGTACCGATGGCGCGGGCCAGTTCCGCGGCCTGCGAAAAGACCGCTTCCGGCGTAACCTTATCCTTCTTATCGTCTGTCCGGCGGAGATGATCGATCGTCTGCCGCACGGCATAAACGACCAGCTCGCGTCCGAATGATGAAACAAACTCCTGCGCTCCCTCACAGTGAAGGACTGCGTCGACACTGGGAAGATGACGATGCAGATTAACCAGAGCCGGTGCGTGCATAGATGTCCGCCTCGAAGGGGGTAGTTGGATTTACGGAGAGAGCAGGAATCGAACCTGCCACAGACGGTATTATCCGCCCGCTACCGGTTTTGAAGACCGGCCGGAACACCAGTTCCAA
>JAFGIW010000127.1 GCA_016929415.1 Chitinispirillaceae bacterium
CCGCCTTTGGATAACGCCGATACTGATTATGGACGACACCGGTACTTAAATCGATTCCCTTAAACAATGGCCACCCGCTCTCCTGGATATACCAGGTGGCGTTAAAACCGTTAAGTTCAGTTTCCGTCCAATGGACTGAGGAGTCCCCGGTCCAATAGCCGCAGGTACGGGACCCGTAGATTGGATACAAAATCACCAGTGCGTATTTGTTGCCGGAGGTCGTCACGACCAGAATTATTGTATCGGAGTTTTGTTCCCAGACAAAACGTGGAAACGTGCAACTGCTACTGAACTCTTCACCATGGAGCGTATCGACAGCAACCGTGTCAACTTTTGTAAAAAGTTTGGGATTGTCAAGATTCAACGGGTTGTCCAGATTCATTGAATCCAATCCCTTTTTAAACCGGTAAAACGGCCGCACGCTCCCGATCGCGCCCGTCCGGGAGGGGCATATAGCGAGGGATGGATAATAGAAGGCGTTCACGAAAAAATCTTTTTCCTCGTCGCCTGTCGAACAGAGATAGTCCAATTGCCCTTCCAACGAGACCTCTACCTCGGTGTTCGAATACTCACCTGTGGTCAGATCGATCCGGGTATTGAAATGAAACGACCCGGATTTGGTGGTAATGGTTCCCATTTGAGCATAAGCGACAAAAGGTACGAGTACCATCACAAGAAATCTCATACTGCATGCTCCTTTCGATACTCAATGCATAATCCGGACGATTTTCGTATGGCCGGTCGCACCCGCCTGCAGCCTTATTGCATAGCAGCCCTGTGCGAATGCATGTGTGTCCCGGGAATACCGGTATGACCCCGCATCGAGACGCTGGTTGACAAGGGATGCTATTTCCTTCCCAGCGAGATCATATATAGTAACGATCACCAGATAAGAATGAGGAAGATTAAATTCAACTGACAGAAGAGTGTTACTTCGGTTTGGAGCACGCAGCTGAAAACTCACCGGCCGGAACTTCTCAGGTTGCGGTTGAGTGCTCGTTGTCTCTATCATCTCCGAAAGCGGTCTTCGCCAAACTCCGCTACCATCAATACCTGCAAAAATGGTGCTGTCGAACGCTGCAAGCGACAAGACATAAGTATTCCTGAGGCCGGAATTAACCTCATTCCAACTTGTACCGCTATTGGTTGATAGGAAAATGCCACCACCCCATGTTCCTGCAAAGATAGTGCTGCCGCTCACAACAAGTGACTGGATACAATTATTTGTGAGGCCGGAGTTAACTTTATTCCAGCTTGTTCCGTTATCGGTAGAACGGAAAATACCATCATTATTCGTTGCGGCAAAGATAGTGCTTCCGATTACCGTAAGTGACTGGATATTCTTATTTGTAAGACCGGAATTAGCTCCATTCCAGCTAGTTCTGTTATCGTTGGAGCGGTAAACGCCACTCTGACTTCCTGCAAAGATAGTGTTACCGCTCACCGTAAACGACTGGATATAAGTATTCGTGAGGCCGGAATTAACCTCATTCCAACTTGTGCCACTGTTGGTTGAAAGGAAAACACCGCCACCATAAGTCCCTGCAAAAAAAGTACTGCCGTGCGCAACAAGTGCTAGGATAATAGTATTCGTGAGACCGGAATTAAGTGTAGTCCAGCTTGTACCGTTATCGGTGGAACGGCGAATGCCATAAAAAGTCGCTGCATAGATAGTGTTGCCGCTCACTACAAGTGAAGAGACTCTGGAATCCGTGAGTTCGGCATCATTCCAGCTAGCTCCGTTATCGGTGGAAAGAAAAAGACCGTTTTGCGTTCCTGCAAAAACAGTGTTGCCGACCACCGCAAGTGACAAGATACGATTATCCGTGAAACCGGAATCGACTTTCTTCCAGCTTGTACCGTTATCGGTGGAACGAAAGACATCGCCGCCATCAGTCCCTGTAAAGATGGTGCTGCCGCTCACCGCAAGTGAAGAGATCCCTGAATACTCAAGGCCTTTTGTGAGGATAGAATCGACCTTGTTCCAGCTTGTTCCGTTATTGGTGGAAAGGAAGACGCCACCAGAAGTTTCTGCTAAGATAGTGCTGCCGCTTGCCGCAAGTGAGGAGATACCGAAAATTGTGAAGTTGGAATCGACATTATTCCAACTTGTACCGTTATTGGTAGAGTAAAAAACGCCACCCCTTGTCCTTGTAAAGATTGTACTGCCGCTTACTGCAAGTAAAGATACATTACTATTCGTGAGTCCGGAATCGACCTTATTCCAGGTTGTACCGTTATTAGTGGAACGAAAGATACCTCCACATTCAGTTCCTGCGAAGACAGAACTGCCACTCATAGCTAGAAAGCTGACTTTCCCGCCGTAAGGTCCATTTGTCTGCACCCATTGGGCGTGAACGGGATTCCAGAAAGCCGTCAATCCGATACAAACGGTCAAGCTTACGAAAAAGGTTCTCATATAATACCTCTCTCTGGCAACGATTGCCGTATAAGACCATCCTCACCGATTATCCGTAAAGATTATTCCCATGTCCACTCCGTCTTTTCCCGCGCCGATGCAGGGCGAATTCGGTTGCAGGCGATAATCGCCGTTTTCGATATCGATAAACAGAGGGTCACCGTAAATACAGGTCGGATCAGTCGGGCAATCACGTTCAATGGCAGTGTAGCTGTTGTGCGGAAAATAGCAGAAACACTCTTCCGCACCGATGCTGTTCCACCATAATTGATAAAAAATGTTGTTGTTCAGCTGCACTGAAGGATCTTCGCACCCCCATAATTGATAGTCGTCGCTCGCCACCAGCAGCGGCAGTTCGTAATACACGGTGTCGGGAGACACGGTATTGACGAACTGGCAATCGTGAAAAACGTTGTTTATGATGTAGATTCCTTTACCGGCGTTGAACTCCATGCCGGGCTTGATATAGAACATCATCCGTGACCTAATGTGCCTGATAATGCTGTTCGTTATGGCGAAATAGAAATCCGGATGACCAGCATTGGCCCCTATCGTAGAAAATTGCTGCAGGATACAGTTATCGAACAGTACCGTGTCGGTCGGCGGTACCTCCTCCAGCATGAGGGCAGGCCTCCCGGCATAGATCTGGCCATTTCCCTCTCCGGTGGAGGTTACCCCTCCGGTAATGACGACGGGGTTTTCGACGGTGCCGCGTGCGATGCAGTTGCCATCTATAGAAAACATCCTGCCCAGGAAAACGACCTGCGTTCCTTCCCGGATCTCCAGCCTCGTCCCGGCGCGAACCTTGACATCGTTCATGATCAAGTAGGTTGTATCGGGCCCCCACGCCCCCCCGATCAGCGAGTCGGTGACAATGACGGTGTCGCGGACGACAACCGTATCGGGATCAATAATGGTGTCGGGATCAACAACCGTGTCGCCCGCGTGCTCCAGCTCAATAATCCCCGCGTCAAGGTATTCGCCACCGTCAATGGTAAAGGAGGTATCGAGAATCCGGTAGGCTGAATCGGTCGGAAGAAAACGGAAACGGTACGTGCCTTCGGCAAGCCCGGGAATGGAAAACCGTCCGCTGCTGTCGACGGGCGAGGTGATGACCGTTCCACCTATTATCTTGATGCGCACGGTCCGGCTGTCATCGGAGGCAGAAAGCCGGACAACGCCGCTGATACCTCCGGAAGGTCCGAGTGTGTTGTCGGGCAGTAATTTTTCCGCACTCGTTGTTCCCACCACGACGCTGCTGGTGTAGGAGACAAGGTCGTCTTTTTTAACATATATGTTGTAGGTGTCGGGGGGCAATGAGATGAAAGAATACCGCCCGAGACTGTCGGTAGTCGTTTCAAATTGCCTGATCGTATCCACTCCCGGCACGGCGTTTGACGGAACCAGAGCCACACTGCAATTCGAAGCGTAAGTACCATCCGGGTTATAGACGGTGGCCGTTGTCACGTCGTCACCGCCGCCGTGCGAGGAAACATCGCCGGCATGGTTGCACCGCAGTAGAATCGCCGCAATAACGGCAAAAATCATCAGTCGTTTCATGGCTTACCCGCCGCCTTCGTTTTAGGAAACAGTTGCAGATTGACCTGATAGACCCGGGTTGACGGCGCTTCATCCTTATGGATGATTGAGCGGATTTCGGATCTGCACTGTTCGAGACGGTTGAGAATGCGCCTGTATCCGATGTCCGACACGAAAACCGTATGAGTCGTGGTGTGGCAGGGCTGGTTCTCATCGTTGAGTACGGCCTGTTTTCCCAATTCAAGGCACTGCACCTGATAATGTCTCAGAATGTCGTCATGAGAACTCTGACCGGTTGATAAGACTTTGTCCACCGGTCTCAGGCAACCATCCGCATCGCTTTCAACCATCCCCAGCCTTTTCAATAACGCGATGGATTCCCTGGCCTGTTTTGACGTTATGGCAGGGCAGAGTTTGCCGGCAAGCGATTTGTAATCGTTCTTAAAATCAATAATTGCGAGGAGCGATCTGATCGTGCTGTGATACCACTTTTTATAATATTCGTAGGTATCTTTATCGATAAGGGTACAGGGAGTCTGGTTCAACTGCACAATCTGATCGAAATAAAACTCCTTCTCATCCGCACCGGATGCCTGGTTGTAGTTCACCAGTGCCCTGAAAAACTTCGACTCGACGGTTCCCAGGTTGAATATCCTTATCAGAAGTTCGACAAAGGAAGAGGTGAGCTTTTTCCGGCCGCTGATGATATTGTTAAAAAAACTCCGGCTGTTGGGCTGGCCGAGTTTATGGCAGACATAGGCATGAGTGAATCCCGGCTCGATACTCCGTTTCGCCTTGTACAAATCAACGAGATATTGCTTGAAATCGATGTATTCGAAAATATTGGGTAGTACATTTTCCATAATTATATATCATTATAACAAATCCAGGTGAGCGGCGCAACGACATCAAGTGCTATTTTTTGGAGTACATGATGGGGTTAGCCCACTACACGTCTTTCCGCCTTTTTCATTCCACGATGGGGATGTTCGGAGGAGGAGGTGGGGAGGGCGCGGGTCGGCCGAGTGATGAAGAAGCACAATGATACCAATTACCCTTTCCTTTTCAAGCTCCCATTCCGAATGGTATGCTTATTAGTTATTCCCCCTCAGCCCGGAAAGATCAAAGGAGCCTATGTACCTTTTCTCACGCAGCTATTTCAAGGATGTCTGGCATAATCCGGGGGATGCGATTGCCAATCTGAAGTGTCGGAAGAGCCGCTTCTGGTGCCATATAACACGTTTTTTCATCTTCTGGCGGATCGTTCTTTCGGAATACGGTCTCAACAGCTGCATTACCCGCAGTTCCTCGCTTGCCTATGCGTTGCTTCTGGCGATTGTTCCGCTCGTCACCACCTCCGCGTTCATGATCGCCGGCCTTGTTGAAGTGCAGCCGGAGCAGGTGCGTGAAGTTTTCGCGGTGCTGCTCCCCTTTGCTCCCGATACGGTGCTCGAGTATATCACGCTCTTTTTCATCAATGCCCAGAAGCTGCGCGGCGTGGGCATCGTGGTGCTGATCGTGGTCGCTATCGGGCTTTTCGGGAGTGTCGAGGAGTCCTACAATACCATCTGGAAAGTCACCCGTTCGCGCTCGCTGGCCGTGCGGCTTCGCACGTTTACCATGGTGATGGTGTACAGCCCGATTCTTTTTCTTCTGTCGTTCCAGTTCCGCCGCAGCGCCTGGTTCGACCTCGTATCGGGTTATTTTGTTCCGCTCGATGCGGTGCCGTTCCTGTTCACCGTTCTGGCGTTTACCAGCCTTATCGTTTTTGTGCCGAACACCAGGGTTCGTTTCGGGGCCGCTTCCGCGGGCGGACTCGTTTCGGGGCTGCTGTTCGAGGCGGAGCGGCGACTCTTCGGCAGGTTCGTCATGATGTCGATCCAGACGCAGACCATCTACGGCGCGGTCGGCATGCTGCCGCTCTTTCTCATCTCGCTTTTTCTCGCGGCGCTCATCATCCTGTTCGGAGCGCAGGCGGCGTACGTCTTCCAGAATTTCAGGCCGCTTCTGCGGGCGAAGCGACGCTGGGACCGCCGCGTGGGCGATTACAAGACCTATATCACCTTCAGGATGATGCTCGACTGCGTGGAGGCGTTTATGCGCAAACGTCACCCGCCCGCCCTGCTCTATTTCAGCACGAAGTATGAGTTGACCGATGCGCAGGCGCTCGGCATTCTCAACTGGCTTATCCACGACGGATTTCTCCATACCGTGGGCGACCGCAAAACCGGCTATGTGCCGACCCGCGATTTTTCAACGACCCCGGTCATCGAGGTCATCAATGCAATCGAGAACCAGAACCGGCGCGTCCCGAAAATGCCCGACGACGTCGGCCGTGAGTTCGTGCAGACGATGCTGGGAGCGATTGCCGAACATTGCAGCATGATGATGAAGGAACTGACCTTCGCGACCCTGATCGAACGCATCGAACGGCAGGGAGGGGGGCAGAGGTTGAAAGCGGGCGCCGTGCATCCGAGAGCGAAGCGCAACGACCGGCGGTGAGGATCGAAGAAGGGTGCCGTCCCTGCGGTCATCGACCGCCCGCCGCGTCACTTTTTATGCGCGCTTTTTTTGCAGGCGTCAATCGCGTCGTTGCATTGGATGCGGTAGGCCTTGAGGATGTTCTCCGCATCTTTCCGTTCATCGGGGGTCAATTTGGCATAAGCGTTCTCGAACTCCCGCGCCTCCCTGCAGATCTCCTTCATGTACCGGCAGTAATTGTTGTCGGGCAGATCGGCGGTATTGACAAATTCGGCGCCTCCGCAGCCTGAAGAGCAGAGCAGTGCGGAAAAGAGACCGGCGGCAATGAAATCCCTGATGAGCATCTGTTACCTTTCGTTAATTTCGATACCCTGCGAGCGCCTCTGTCCCCGGCAGTCCTTTAAGACGGTCGAGCGCCCTGGATTTGATCTGCCGTACCCGTTCACGGGTAATGTTGAAACGGTGCCCGATTTCGTCGAGGGTAAAGGCTGTCTCGTTGTCGATACCAAAATATAATTTGATGATCTCCCGTTCGCGTCCTTTCAGGGTATCGAGCATCCGGCGGATCTCATGCCGCAGTGATATCGTTTCGATTCCGTCATCCGGGTTGTTGTCCTCATTGCCGTGTTGAATCATATCGAGCAGTGTCGAACCATCGGCGTCTTTTATCGGCGCATCGAGGGAAAGATGATTTGAGGAGATGCTCATCGTTTCACGGACGGAGTTCTCGGTAAGCTCCAGTGCATCGGCAACTTCGACCACATCCGGGCGGCGATTGAACCGCTGCTCGAGTTCGTTCTGTATTCTGCTGATTTTATGGATGGCGCCTGCCCTGTTGAGCGGCAGACGCATGATTCGGGACTGGTCGGCCAGAGCCTGCAGGATCGACTGGCGTACCCACCAGACCGCATAGGAGATAAACCGGAAATTTTTTTTCTCGTCAAAACGGTGTGCCGCGCGGACCAGACCGACATTGCCCTCGTTGATGAGGTCGCTCAACGACAACCCCTGATTCTGATAATTCCGGGCAACACTGACGACAAAACGCAGATTAGCCTTGATCAGCAGGTCGAGCGCCCGCCGGTCTTCATTGCGGATGCGGACGGCAAGAAGCGCCTCCTGTTCGGAACTGAGCGGCTGCAGTTTCCCGATTTCCCGCAAATAGAGACCCAGCGTCCCTTCGTCGGCAATGGGTAAGGATGGTCTGTTCACTCTGCAGGCTTTCAGAAAGGGAGAGAAAAAGAGGTCGACAGAAGTGAAAATCCGACTTGTTTCGTATCGTCCTGTTTTCTTATCCCCTAATATAGATATAATTAGTGAATAAAAAGTTGATTTTTTTCAACAATTCCGCTTAACTCCCTGCCATGATCCCGATAGACCCGTTTGACTGCCCACCCAGAAGGTTGTATTTTTGCCTCGATGTCAGGATCATAAAATCGATTAATGCAATGTCTGTCGTATCGGTCATCATTCCTGTCTATAACCGTGTAAAACTGCTTGAACGGGCGGTAACATCCGTCCTGCAGCAAAGTTTTCATGACTTTGAGTGCATTGTCATCGATGACGGTTCGGATGATGGATGCGGAGGGTTACCCTGTTTTAAAGATCCCCGCCTCAGGTATCTTCGTCTCCCCGACCATGTGGGTGTCTCAAGGGCACGAAACCATGGGGTAAGCGACGCGACGGCTTCGTGGATCGCTTTTCTCGATTCCGACGATGAATGGCTGCCGGAGAAACTGGAGCGCCAGATGGAGTGGACAGCGGGGCATCCGTCATACCTGATTTTTCAAACCAGGGAGGAGTGGATCAGAAACGGAGTGCGGGTCAATCCACCTCAAACGCATGAAAAACGCGGGGGCGACCTTTTTGCCGTCAGTCTCGAACGATGCATGATCACGCCCTCGTCGGTGATGCTCCGAAAAGAGCTTTTTATCGAGTATGGCGGTTTTAACGAAGCGATGCCTGCCTGTGAAGACTACGACCTCTGGCTGCGGATAACGGCGCATCATCCAATAGGGCTTGTCGATGAGGTCCTGCTGCGACGCTACGGGGGGCATGGGGATCAGCTGAGTGCGACGGTTCCCCAACTCGACCGCTTCAGGATCAGGAGCCTTCTCGGGCTGCTCAGCGGGGGGAACCTGACGACGGACCAGGCGATCCTGGTGAAACGTCAGCTCATCAGGAAGGCGACCATCTGTGCAAACGGCTATAAAAAAAGGGGCAACAGTGAATTCGGCAAACGATATGAAACCATCGCCGGAGCTTACGGACGATGTGAATCCGCGTCTTGAATTCAGACGGATTCCGATTGAAAAGCTTGCCTTTCCGCAGGCGCTCTTCGATCCGCGCTCATGCGATCATTGCGGAAAACCGCAGTTGCTTTCGCCGCTTATTGTCTATCAATCAGGGGAAACCTGCACGGTTATCGACGGCTGCAAACGTCTGCTCTACGCGCAACAAAACGCAGTGACGGCCTGCGACTGCGGTGTTTTCACCCCCCCCCCCCCCCCCCCCCCCCCCCCCAGCCCCCCCC
>JAFGIW010000128.1 GCA_016929415.1 Chitinispirillaceae bacterium
ACGGTTCATCCCCGCGCCTGCGGGGAACATACTAAAATCCATCCCCTTGATATCACTCAATTTGGGAATATCATCAAAGTGCTACCGATTTTTTCCCGTAATTTCAAAGACCTTTAAAAGTAAATAATTACCTTACTCTTTTTAATCTGATTTATGCATGACCTCGGGCATTATTTTTTCCTTTCCCGGGTGTATCGCCACCAGTTTCAAACCGTCCATGATTACCGGTACGCGCCTATTGGGGCCTATGGTGACGAAATCGAAACCCGATTCGGTGCTGGTGCTCCAGATAAGGGCGGCGTTGCCATCCTTACAGAATGAACATACCTGTTCCCAGAGCATCTCGCGTACCCGTTTGGATACATCGCCTACATACACACCGGTACGAATTTCAATAAGATAGACATTGAGCCTGCCGCGCAATCGGGGCGGGACGTTTTCAACCGCGATGACCAGCATCCGCCACTCCTTTCTCCTCCGGAATGGCGATAGGAACCGCCTCGGGATGCGTTTCGGGCGGCTTCAGCTCTCCTGCGGCAAGCACCTCTTCAATAAGCGGGATAAGCCGTTCGAGAATGTTAGTCTGTCTAAACATGTCGCGGCAGGCAAGCCGTACCTCCCGGTCGGGTTCCGCCTGTTTTTTTGCCGCGATCTTGAATGCCACCGGGACCACGGTCTCAAATTTGACTATGTCCGCGATATCATAGACGAACGACTGCGGCTTGCCTGTATGAACGAAACCGATCGCCGGAGCATACCCCGCCGCGAGAATCGCCGCTTCGGAAATGCCGTAAAGGCAGGAGGTCGCGGAACTCAAACAGCGGTTTGGAATATCCGCCTCGCTCCAGTTTGCAGGGTCGTACTCCCTGCCGTCCCATTCCACACGGTATTTCTGCGCGAGCATTTTATACAGTGCCCGTACCCGCGAACCCTCGATACCGCGAAGTTGTTCGATACTTCTCCGCAACGGCGCCGGTTCACCGAAACGAATCTGATACATCTTTCGTACCACTTTCAGCCGGGCGTCATCATCGAGCGCAAGTTTCGCCTGGTAGAGCAAACGGTCGGCCCGCGCACCTCCCGGTTGCCCTGCCGCGTAAAGCCGCACCCCCGCCTCCCCTACCCAGATAAGCAGCGTCCCAACGCGCGCGGCAAGCACCACCGCCGCATGAGATACCCGCGTTCCGGGTTGAAGAAGCAGGCAGGCGACACTACCTACCGGGATGTGGGTCCGGATGCCGGTCTTGTCAATGAGCACGAACGCGCCGTCGACAACGTCGATTTCACCGTATTCGAGAAAGACCATCGAAACACGCTCTTTGAGCATGATTGGTTTTGGGGGTGGAAGGCCGTTCAAAATAGTACCTCCCAATGCCCTCCCTTGTCGGGACCGATGCGGCGGATATATCCCATTTCACGTAATTTATCAATATTCCAGCGAACACCAATAAGGCTTAATTCTATGGCTTCAGATAATTCTTGCAGAGTCATTTCGGGATTATTTTTTAATAAATCAATTATTTTCTTGTTGGTCTTGTTGATAGTTTTCTTGCTGGTTTTCTTGCTGGTTTTCTTGATAGTCCCTTCGTCAATTTTTTCTTTTGAGACAGCCGGTTCATGGACCGTGAGTTCAAGATTATATACCCGTCTGAACGTGATGAAAAAGAAGGACTCGCTCTGAATCTCCGGTTCCGGAAACCCTTCGCGGGCTAGCGCCTCTCTCATCCTGCCGAACCCGGTACCGGCTTTCTCGATTATATCGATTCGATTGAACATCTCGCTGATGAGTGGATTGCGGCGAACTGAAATTTTACCGAGCGTTTTTTCAGTAACGCCGGGCAGCAATCCGCCGGGATTTTTTATTTCCAGCCGGTCATCGAAAATCGATATCGTAATGTCCGTTCCCGTCATAGCATAATCGCGATGGACAATGGCATTGGCGACCGCTTCGCGAATTACCGGCTCGGGGACTTCGTAGACATCCCGCCGATATGTTCCCTCGATGATGCTTCGCCGGTTGATATGTTTTTTAATGAATGTTACCGCTTCATTGAATTGGATGATCAGGTCATCCTTTACATCCATACGATCGTAAATGTCGACGCTCGTTGTTCCCTTGAAGGCAAGGAGCAACATACTGCACTGATGAATGAAACGAACGGGATTTTTTCCGAACAGCATCACGCCGGCATTGGTGATTCCTTTGTCACCTGCGAGTTCAAGCCCCTCAAGCAGTGCATCTTGACCGGTGTTGCCGTGGCTGATGGATGCGGCTTTGCAGAAATCCTTGATTTTTGCCGCTGACAGATCCTTGATTGAACACTCGCGGCAAACCTTCTGTTCAAAACGCACCGAATCGGTTTCCCGGAATATGATCCGAAGCTCGTGATTCGTCATCTTCTGCGTTACCGCATCGAGCCTCCGGAAATACCCGGATGAACATGAGTATGGCTTTTCTCTGCCTTCCGGGACCATTACGGCCACAACATCCCCCGCCTGTCTGACACTGATTTCGATCGACGGCGAACAGTTGCGCGCGAGCGAGAGAATCCGCGCCTTGAGCACGTTCGTGCATTTCTCACCGGCAACCGTTCGGTCGTCCTTCACCCCGAGGAGAATCGTTCCTCCGCGCGTATTGGCAAAGGCAACCATGTCTTCGGCAATGCGGGGGGTGAAATGCTCCTTGAACTCGATGAAGAGGCCCTCTCCTTCACGGATGAGCAGATCGATTCTTTCGGGGATGGGCATTCGATGATCCTTGTCTGGTGGTTTGTGTACTATACCGGTTTTATCAGCATGAGGCCGCAGCCGAAGGCTTTGGCGGGGCCGATGCTAATTTATACTTTTGCCTCTTGCACCATTACCCGTCTTGGCGCAAATTGCCTTCCGTGAATATTGAAAGAAACTGTCTGATCCATGTATGAGTCAATTCCATTTCCAAATGAAGAAACTTCTCTTGTATAACTGAACCTTTCTATCGACATCCCGTGGATTTCGGGAATTTTGGTTAGAGCATCAGCTTCCGTGGCGAAAAGACCCGCAAATACAGGTGCAGAAGGAATGCAAGCCTTTCGGCCGAGCCATACACCCCAAACCGGGTTTTGAAGACTTTCAGCAACACGACCGAGAAATTCTTTTTCTCCTTCAAGTAATGCAATAAAACCCGCATCGTTCAGGTATTGCCGATAAGTAAGAACTGCATCGTTTTTAATACTTCCTTTCGCATCACGCGTATTTTGAACAGTATGGTAATCCTGCATTCGTTTAACCGTCACTTCCATATTTTTTTGCTTACAGGGTATCGCAATGCAGATAAGTTTCGTTTCAATAAATACGAGTAAAACGACTTTTTCTTCTTCTGAACCGCGATTAATACCCATTGCTGCGCAACATAAGCCAACCAGCGCACTTTTAGTAGGGAAAAGCGAAGTGTCACGTCGGTTGAACTGGCTATTGAAGCCCCACGATTGCATGGGGCCTTGGAGCCGGAGAGCGAGGACAGCAGTTTCAGTTGACATGCTTTTCAACCTCCCCTAAAAGGTCATCCAGATTTTCATTTGGCATTTTTACTTCGACACCGCCAAGCCCCCAAGTCTTTTTTAAGCTCTGATATTCTTTATCAACAGCTTCGATAGATTTTTTAATAATGCCATTCTTGCTTTGAATCGGTTCTTCAAAAGCATTTACAAGTTGGATAGGGTGACCTTTTTCCCGTAATACGCAGAGCACATAATTTGGCGGAACATTTCCGTTCATGGAATTTTTTCTGGCTACAGGAACAGCTTGGAGTGTTGCCTTAATAAAAGCCCTTACGACTTTTTTTCGTTCGGCAAGCTCAAGGCATTTAAGATGGTTTTCGTCGAAAAGCATATCAAGATTCAGGGCGGCGAAACGGTAGTAAGTAGCGGAGTTGTATTCGAGGGTACTAGTCATGCCAGCACCTATAGCATCTTCAGGCTGGCAATCGTCAACTGCTGAAAAATAATCCATTTCGTTTTCAACTTTATGGGTCGAAAGAGCATGGCTAAACATTGCCGCCCCTTCAAGGTTGACGGTATAATCACTAGCGACCATCCGCCCAAACAATGCAATATCAGCAGCGTCAGCAGGTGTTTTCCCGAGCATTTTTTTAATAATATTCTTTGCTGCCGTCGCTGTTTCAGCCTTGGCATATTCTTCTGCAAATTTTCCAAGTTCTTGCTGAGTCGAGAAAAAAAGTGTTTTAGTCCGTAGCTCATTATCTTTCGTTGCCAATTCTGATGCGATCTTTAAAGCCAACTCACCCGCTTCATTCTCTTTATCAATTTTCTTTAACGCCTCGACAAGCGGTTTTATAATATATCTGGTTCTTTCGCCTTTAAACATTTCTGGTTTTTCCTCTTTGAGCAATACTCTTACCGCCCTCTTCCAACACTGGCTCGATACCCTCGCTCTCTGAACACCGCCGAACACTGCTGTTTTCGGAGAATTAAGGTCGTCACGATTCAGACAGGAAACCGGAAAAGACTGTAAAATGTGAAGTTCAATATGTCTCATAATAAAACTCCTTATGTAAATGGTTATAAAATCGGTTTAAGAACAATCATGCCGAATCCGAATCCACGGGCTCGGCCAAGGCCTTCGCAGGCCACTTTTATAAATTCTGTTTTATTCGTTACTTCTAAACAGCCTTTAAATTCTACACCTACCAATAAACCTTCATCGCTTTTCCGATACAATTTGTGGAAAACTGGAGGGGATATTTCAAGCTCAGGTTCATCAAGAATACGGAATCCGTGTTGCTCGCCTTTATGTAAAAACCATATCCGCAATTCTTCCGGTTTTATGATGGCATAGTGGCTACCGTGGTTCTTCTTATTGCCCTTCGGGTCACGCCTCGAAAGTGTTTTTGTCGGATTAGTAAAAACCTTAAAAAAATAACGGTCTTTCTGATAAAACGATTCTGGTACAACTCTCTCTTTCCAATATTCTGAAATACACCAGCTCGGCTTTTTGGGTTTGTTTGCCGAAAGAACTGTGAACTTGAATTCATGTTCGTCTGTGTCGAGTCTGGTGATAAAATCCCGTTTATCCTCTTTGCTTTTATCCGGAAAAAGCTTCCATGACAAATCGTGCCATTCATAGAGACCATGCAGACATTGTCGAGCGGCTTCAGCTCGATTTAGCGTAATCTGGGCAAGGAAACTCATAATGCTGCCTCCTCAAGTTGCTTCACATCCCAGAAACTGCCTGCCCAACGGTTTTTAATTTTATCTCCCCAATAAGTGAGTCCGTTAAATAATTCGTAGTAATTTATCTGTATTTCCTGGGCTTTTAGCCGCAATACCATCCGAACAACACGATCGCAAATTTCTTCTTTCTCGGAGGATAAAAGATGCTGGAAACGCCGAGCGACCGGGCCTACTTTTTTAAACGCTTCCCGGTCATACATGTCGTTTCTTTCTTCATCACTCAGAAGCTTTTTGCACGAAATTCCAAAATCATGATCCGATTTCGTTGGATATGTAGCGAATAACCCGGCAATAGTCTGAACTACTTTTGCAGCATGATCGTATTCCTTCAATTCATCCTCAATGCCGCCGAAGCGGGCAAGAAGCGGCCAGGCTCGATGTTTTAAATTTTTTCGGAGTACGCAACGCAAATTAGCCAGAGTTGCCCGATCGTCACGTTCCGCACAGCTATGCAGAAATATGAAAAAAGCATCTCTCTTTGAATCGTTCATAATTCTTCACCTCCATCATTATTTTGTTCTTCAATTTCTGTTTTGTTTTTTTCCTCCATAATAAGTTTTTTCCATCCTAATGCAAAAGCTCGAATCTGGCGGGATGTTTCTTGCCCACATGCGGAAATGTAAGCCTCGCGCGCGGATTTGTGGATAGCAGTACGCCAGACTTTTTGGGTTGCATCAAATAATTCAGTGTTCCCCCATGCGTCAACAATCGACATTAGCAATTGTCGCTGTTTTTCGATGGCTGTCCAGTAGGAACGGGTGGCTTTGGAATGCAGTAATTTTTTTAATATAGCAGGTTTGGATGCTGCTTTTTTACGTTGTTCCCAATAACTATCAAGATTTTGTCGATAAGTTTCAATCGCATTGCCAAGAGAATATGATTGCCATTCTGCATCAGTTATGCCTTTCTCATAGAGTACCCTGCCATTTTCGTTCATCAATTTGTCTGAAATTGAATAAACCGATTCAAATAAATTTTCGACAGCCTGTTGGCCTGATTTTCTATGAAGAGCACAGACCAATATGTCGTACTTGGATCGGGGCAAGGGATTCTGGAGAGCAAGAGGTCCGCCAATACTATTTTCATTTCGACGTATCATTAATGCTGCCAGTTCGCGCCATACAGCTTTGTCGGGTTCCCCAGGTTTTATTCCCAAGAGAATTCTCTCGGTTTTTTTACTATTCAGCCCTACTGCTGCGGTAGGTTCAGCAGGCCATGGTTGTGATAGAACTTGATTTTGTTTTGCTTTGCCAATCTTCCTTTCCATTGTTGGATAAACAAATCCATTTCCACAATGCATTCCATTTCCTTTCCTGTCTATTTTGACCCATCTGCATAGTGGCATTAATCTTCCAAGGTATGAATGTATAGCATTTTGAATTGCTTTTACATCGTTACTACCGATAGGAAATAATTCCCATACTGGTTTTCCCCAATATTCGTCATCGCCACCTCTGCGATAATGCCTCTCTACAACCGTCTTTGGTAAAAGATTAATTGCTACTGTTTCAAATAAATTTTGACTTCGTATAAATAGGTGATACATACTACCCGTAACACAGAGAGCATCATGATTTTCGCTTCCAACTTGTTTTGTTTTTTTAATACCCCAAGTAGTAATAGGAAGACCGCCGCCGGTGGAAAAACAAAGAAAAGTAGGAAGCATCAACGCGATCTGCGCATCAAGAAACGAACGGTTTTTATTGCCATCAGCAAAATAAGTATTCAAAGTTGGATTTCCGTTGAGAGTAGGTGCAAATTCCATATAATTTAGCGGTGTGAGTCCATTCGATTCTAAATCTGCTATTTGCAAAAACGGTTTCTTCGGATGGAACAATTCAAAAACCTCCTTATTATTCCATACAGTCAAGTACTTTCTTGCTGCTTCAGACATTTTTTTTGGTGCCTCTTTCCAGTCTTCCTTATCCGAAGGCCCATCGAGCGCCGCCTGAGCAATACAAATAAGCAGGCGCATAAGTGCAACGCGTTCATGCGGCCGTACCGAAAGATCAGCAAATTTATCCCCTTCAGTAAATACCTGCATAAGGTTTGCGAAATCCGGCTTGCCTACTGTTGTTACGACTGGAATCCAAGGTTCAGTCACAAGGTTCATGGTCCACCTCGCGTTTCTGGTCTGTTTTCATAATTTCGACTCCTTTTTCTGGGGTATATCGTAATTCATAGCCTGCCTTTAAATAAGTACATTTAATAAAACCGCCGTCGCCGATAAAACCGACTTGCCAATCTCCACGAACAAGCAATTTCAGGCGTGGGTTGGTAGAATGTCCCTCAAAGCAATATGCCGGTACTTTCACAATGTTTCTGGCAAGCGAACGCGCATCGGGAAGCGAAAAGGTATCTCCCTTGAGAATGATGCATTCTCCATTCAAAAGAGGTAGCGTATCATCTTTATTTTGAAAAGCAAGAATAAGCTGGGTTGTTGGAAGATTATTAACGCGCGTTTTCGCTTTTCCTTCCTCATCATCAAGAAGCAGGTTCCAAACATTCGTTTCAAATTCAGCTGATTGTCTTAAAGCAAACCCTTCACCCTCAATTTCTCCGTGTAAGTCCTGCCAACCCTTGGGGTCATTATCATTTATTTTATAAGTGTCTTCAAGCAGATTTCTTATATCGTCAGGTAATTCAATTGCGACTTTATCTTTCCATAACTCCAAGCTCCGAAGCAGCACGTACGGTACATATACTGCCGATTTCGTACCGAACATTTTCTTGATCTTTCCGGCAGTTTCTTTTTTGAATTCCTCAAACGATGAATCTTCAGCTACAATCCACATTTCAGGTTTATCAACAGGGCGGCCCTCTCTTCGATGCCGCCAGAGTCTTCCCATGCGCTGCAACAGCATATCGGTTGGTGCAAGTTCACTTACCATAAAATCCGCATCAAGATCGACGCTCTGCTCGACAATCTGTGTGCTGAAAAGAATGCAACCACGCCGTTCCAAGTTACTTTTTCCAAGTTTTTCCATCCAATATTCTTCGAGTTCCTGTCTGCGAAAAACCGGAAATCGTGCATGGAGCAGGCCGATTTCAATATTGGATTGCTTTTCCAATATTGCACGATCAAACATTTCCTGCGCTTTGTTTACCGTATCGCAGACCCAGAGCACGCTGGCGCCTTGTTTGGCTTTTTCTATTGCCGCCGAAAGCGAATCACTTTCGCTTTTCATTTTTATCAGTATTGTTTTTGATTGCGGTTTCAATACTTCAATCGATTTTATATTCTGTCCTGAAATGACCGGGTATGGCTCCTGGTTTGCATCATCAAGCACGTCGACAAAGCGTTTTTTGCTTCCTTTCGTCAGTGTTGCGGAAAGTAAGATCACCGTACAGCCAAGCGTTAAAAGTCGATCGCATAAAGTTTTAATAAGTGTACCGGTATACATATCATAAGAATGAACCTCATCCAGAATTACAACTTTTCCGGCAAGCGCGAATTGACGAACAAAAAAATGTTTTACGGCGATTACGCTCATGAGCGCCTGATCTATTGTACCCACGCCAAAGGGCGCAAGAAGTCCTCGTTTCTTAGACGCGAACCAATCTATAGCACGTCGCGCTTCTTCTTTTTCTTCTGCATTAGTTTTTGTAGTTTCACTGATTGTTGGAACTTTGATATTATCAAGAAGCCATGATCCTGAATGAATCAGTCTCGACCGTGATTTATCCTCCGTTACTTTATCCAAAAAATCATTGACACGAAGATGAATGCGGTTACTTGTTGCCTGTGTGGGCAATGCAAAATAAAAACCCGACGCCTTTCCTTCGCTCATCAATTTGTAAACGCACCAAAGAGCGGCCTCGGTTTTTCCCATTCCCATTGGGGCTTCTAATATATAGAGGCCGGAATCTTGAATTGTTTGTACTGCTTTCAATTGAAGGTCGTTTGGTTCAAACGAACGACCTTTGTCCTGGAAGATTTCACCAAATGAAAGACTTTTTTTGAGAATTGGAATATCAAATGCAATTGAATTTATTGCACAAACTGCATTTCGCGCGCTATCGAGGGGTGTTGTATCTTGCGCAACGGGGAACCAGTCTTCATTAGATCCGATCCAATCAGACACGGAAACCAACCCGGCAAGCCACCAGAGAAACGGCCACGAATCGTCGATGGGGAAATTTGGTAATGGCGTATTGTTAAAAAAATCGTGAATAATTCCTTCACGTTTTTCTCCCCATTCCTTATCATCTACCCGCAAGTTGATACCTGGCCTGTGAAGCTTGCCGTGATGTGCACCTAAAATAGCCGCCCACAGTTCAGCAGGTTCTGTTTTCATACCTTTCTTTTGCAGGATAGTTTGAATTGTATATTGGGTTACGACCGAATGATCTTTTTCATATGGTTCACCATAATTTGCATGGAGGCCACACTTCGTCAACCAATCTGAACATTTTGCTTGAAATCCTGGAGAAATTTTACCAATATCATGCAAACCTGCAAAGGATGCAATTTGTTCAGTAGAACAGTCTGTTTTTGTAATCAATATTTTATATGCGTTTAGCAGTAAGCCTGCAACAGCGCGCACATCGTTCAAGTGCGAAAGAACAGATTTCGCCGGATTATCATTTTCCGTGGTCTTAGCCCAGAAATAATCAGGAATCATGTATCTCTTCCCACCGCCGCCACATCCAAACAATGATACACCAGCAAATGGTAATCATACCCTGCCCCATCCACCCGTTTCCGGGCTTTCCCCCAGTATTTGTAATAAAGCGGCAATGTCGCGGTGCTCATACTTCCCTCAATCCCGGTAATCCTTCAATCCTGTAAATCCCGATTCAGACGTTTTTTCCTTCTCCCGTAAGGGCACGCCATGGCGTGCCCTTACCTTTTGCAATTCAACTTCAACTTCCTATACTGCCATTAAATTGAACACTCCTACTGTCTGTTCCCGACATCTTCCTCTCCATCGCAAACTACCGCCATTCTTCATCTCGGCAATCCCCAAATCCTGTAAATCCCGATTCTTACATTTTTTCTCTTCCTACACGCCTCTCCCCCCTCTCCACGCGTGGAGAGGGGCCGCAGGCGATTACCTCAGCCCCTTCTTCCTCCACCCCCATTTTTCCACGGCTTCACTCATGCAGAAGGTGAATGCCCTGTTTTTGTTCAGGAACGTCACTTCACCAGCCTCTATTTTATCGCGGTTTTTCTCTTCGAGAGCGGCGATGAGCTGTCGGCAGCGGCGGCTTGATATGTCGGCGAGATAATCGGTGAATCCCTTTGACATGACCATATCGGCGCCGTAGTTTAAGGCAAGTTCTTCGAGCTTGCCGTCATTGAGAATCGCCTGGCATAGCAGCGTCCAGAGGAGATTCCGGGCTTTTTTCAGGTACCAGTATTTCGCCGGGCCTTTATCGACGATCTCTTTTATCAGTCTGTTGAGACGGAACTGGATTTTGTAACAGAGGACGATCGAATGAAAATCGGCTTTAAGGCGCGAGGGGTTGAAAACTTTCTCGTAGATTTCGTCTTCTTCAAAAGCGTCGCGTACGGACCCGAGCAACTCGAGTTCACCATCCGAAGCGAGGAATGTCTGTGCGAGCTTGAGCAATTTGGTCTCTTTTTTCTGAGTAATGCCCTCCTCGGTATCGGGGTCGATATCCTTGAATGCATTTTTCTGGCGCTCGTAATAGATACCGAGTTCAGTGCGGAATTTGTCCTGAAGCTGAAGCTGTATTTCGTCGTTTGCGTGCAGATCCCATGGGGCGACCGGGTTCTGCCGGTTATTGTTTATCGTTACGGATGTGATGAAATCTGGCGTTGCTTCAGTAATGAATTTGCATAGCAAACGTATATCTTCGACGGTGTGCCGGTATCGATCGTACTCGGGATTACCTTCACTTATGTTATTTACGGTGCAAAATGTATTAAAGGTGGTAACCGTTTGTGCACCGTTGAGGAGGCGCGGCGAAACGATATGGCACCGGTTCCCGGAACATTGTACTTCCTGTGCCGCGATAGTAACGCCGTTATGGTTGAATGCGAAGACTCCAGGGGATTCCTTCTCTTTAAGAATGATTTTATTGAAGGAGTTCGTGATGGACTTATTTACATACCCACTATCACCCAGCCCGTACCGGATATTACGCTCGAAAAACCTGCTCCCCATATCACGGTACATGGCAAGCAGGTCGACGATCCGCATGAAAGCGATGATCATCCGTTCGTCTGCCGGACCCACCTGCTGCAATACCTGATCGAGTTCCAGGTCGTATTCGTAAGCGCGTGATGTTGTGCCTGTCTTTACTGTGTTGTCATCGATTGAACGCCGGTCGTGAGAGAACCGGATTGAACGCCCATTAAAAAATCGGTCGATAAGATATTTCTTCTGTTCGAGCTGTTCTATGAGGTTATTTACATATTCGCTCTGTTCCAATTCCCCCGGATCGCCACTCATTATTATTCGAAAATATATCTGATCTACAAGGACGCTGTTTTCGAGAAGACATGCAGCTAATGAATTGTAAAAGCGGTCACCTTCGGAAATAGATTTCTCTGTTGCGAAAATCTTTTCCAGCCCATTTGTGACGAATTGCCGTAATGGCTGCTTTATCTGATCTGTAAGCGATGAAGCTGTTATGATAAACAGGTAGAGGTTTTTTCGTACAGCATCGAAATGATATGCGTTGATACCGTAGTCGGATGAAGAAAATGCCACTCTGCTTACAGCATCATTTTTTTCAAGGACGAATTCCCGCATTAAATAGGCAAGCGCCAGGTAATGATCACGGGTTCCGCCAAGAGTATCTTTCAATTCCAGATACAATTTCCTGCTGTTTTTTTCCATTTCTCCCATATCTTTCCTTTCGCTATATCATTTCATTTGGCATTTTCACCCCGGCGCAGGATATCCATCAGCAATTCCCGGTGATGGCCGTAGGGGATGGCAAGCCGGAAGGTTGCCAGGTCGATCCATTCACCCTGTTGCAGGGGGTGCCAGTTTTCGGTTGAGACTTCTTGGGCGGCAATTCCGGTGAATTCGATGACTGCCGTCTTATCTGCGGGGCCGTTGAAAATCCCATAGGCTTCGGCGAAGAATTTCCGGAGTTCGGTTTCGGGGACATGGTGGAATGTGCGCCTTGTGGTTTCGATCGATTCGATTCTGTTGAGCGGAACGCCGTAGCGACTGCGTTCGAGCAGGCGGTGGAGCGTGACGACTTTTTCCCATTTATCCATCTCTTCTCCCTTGCCGGGGTGTGCAATGAGCTGGTGCGGCATAGTCGCTGCTCCATTAAATAAATTATGCCGACCAGGGAATATAAGATGAATTCCTGAAGCGCCATTTATATCATTCACCCCTCCCCGTCGACCCGTGGCATAGGGTATCTCCTGACTCCTTTTCCCCTACTCCATCTCCGGCGCCCGGTCCAGGGTAAAAATGATGACCTTTTCCCCGGTGACGGTACTCAAATCGGTATGCAAACTTTTTATCTTCCTCCGCATGATCACCTTGATCATATCTTCGAGCAGCGGTCGACCGTTTTCCATCAATTCGATCCTCACCTGTTTAATCAGTTCCCGGGCACGGTCGTTGCGTTCCGATTTGACCAGTGAGTGTTCGGCCCTGGTGAGCGCCCCCTTCTGCCTGATGATGATCATATCTTCGACGATATAGGTCCTGGTTTCGAGCGGGCCGCGTCCCATGTGCTCTTTTTCAAAACGGGTGATCGCATCGGAGACCTCCGCCTCGAGCTGGCGCCGGTTTTTTTTCAGAGTGCCCCTGCCCATCATAATAACGAATCCTTTAAAGATTTCTGATAAATGATACTCCGAGACATAGCGCTCCCCTCTTGCAACACTGTGGGAAAAATGGCTTCTGCACACAGGATTATGGATAAAATTATCCAGATAAGGGGAATTTCTGTAAAGTACGTTCTTAAAAAAATGCGGCTCTTTACTGAATCCGGGACATAATTTATAATTATAACCTAAGTTGAGCGATTCTTTTTGATGCTGATGTGGAAGATGTTGAGTGAAGATGACATGCAAAAAGCGCAGGCATACGCGGGGAGGTATATCGAGCATTTTTACAGTGGCATAGCTTACGCATGAGCGCAAAGGAGTCTGCAAAGCAGCTTTTAATCGCTCAACTTAGATATAAGTAACCTCCGGGCGCATACCGGCCATTCTATTTCTGTACAGGTACCAGCAACAATATGCAGATCACCATCCCGATTGGCAGCAGTAAAGATTTCAGCGGCTTGAGCAGGCAACAGACGATCACGATCGGTGCAGTGATGTTCCTGGCTTTTTTAATCCCCCTCTGCTGCCTGTTTTTTTTCCATTCGGTGATTATGTTGATCGCGGTACTGCTTGTATGCATCGGATGGACGCTTTTCGCGGTGTTGTGGGTTTATTCCCACATCAGCCGGTATGCGCAGAAAATATCGAAAGCACAGCAGCTTACCCGCCGCTTTCAAAACATTTCCAAGTATTTCGAGAGCATCATGCAGGACTCCACCGACATCATTTTTTCCGTGGACACCGACGGTTTCATCCTTAAATTCAACAAGGGAGCGCAGATCCATTTCGGCTACTCGCAGGAGGAGATCGTCGGCAAACCCCTCGCCTATCTTTTTGTCAACGATACCGACGAGCGTAAAATATTGAGCGCCGTGCTTCTTTCGGGAAAATCGGTCAACGAGGAGATTCCGATGAAAACACGGTCGGGCAACGTTATTCTGCTCAATCTCAGCATGTCGGAGATGAAAAACGACAACAACCAGATCATCGGGCTGGTGGTGACGGCAAAGGACATCACCGAGAAAAAGAAACTGGAGATGGAGCTTGTCAAAAAAAACGAGCTCCTCGGCAAGCTGGCCATTACCGACAGCCTGACCGAACTTTACAACTCCCGCCATTTCCACGATCAGATAAAACGGGAACTCTCACGTATGCGCCGTAATCCCGGCAGAAAACTCTCGCTCATTCTGCTCGACATCGATCACTTTAAACAGCTCAACGACACCGAAGGTCACCAGATGGGGGACCATGTCCTGCGCTCACTCGGTCAGGTTGTTAAAGTATGTATCCGGAAAGATGTCGACCTTGGTTTCCGGTACGGAGGCGATGAATTCGTCATCATGCTTCCGGATACCGACAAAGCCCAGGCAAAAGTTGTCGCCGAGCGTATTCAAAAACAGTTCAGCGCCTTCAAGTTCGGCAATACCGGCCTGTCGATGGGAATTGCTGAAGCATTCCCCGACGAAGACGAACAGAGCCTGATAAAACGGGCTGACGAGGCGATGTACCGGTCCAAAAAAGAGGGGCGCTCACGGCTGACCATGGCCTGATCTCTCTTCCCTTACCAGCCGCTCCTCCTGAATGCCGCAAAAAGTGTAACTGCACCTGCTGTCGCGACATTGAGAGATTCTACCGAATGCCGCTTCATAGGGATTGCAAAACGACAGTCGGCCAGCTGCAACAGCCGATCGGATAATCCCGAACCTTCATTGCCGAAAGCTACGACAATCCGATTTATATCGGCGAAACCGACGGTCGTATTGCCATGCATTTCGGCACAAAACAACCGGTACCCCCGGCTTTTCAGTTCGCCGAGGGCATCAAGACAACCCTCACCCCGCCTGATCCAGGGAATCAGAATGGCCCCCGCCGAGGATTGAACGGCTTTAGGAGCAAAGGGGTCGGCACAATGCCGGGAGAGAAGCACCCCGCTGAAATCGAAAGCGGCTGCAGTGCGTATCATCGTACCCACATTTCCCGGGTCCTGCACGTCCTCCAGCAAAATGATCCGGTTGCCCGGGTCGGCGGGCAGTGCGGACAGGTAACTGCCGGCGGGGATCCGCACAACCGCAATGACCCCTTGGGGAGTGGTCGACGAAGCGATTGTTTTCAATTGGCCGGCCGATAGCTCACGTAAAGGAATACCGGTGTAGCGTGAAGCATTCACCGTTGCGGCATCGATCAACAGCTCTTCGACGGCATCGGGGTGGGACGTGATGACCTGTTCGATGGCCCGGACCCCTTCGATCAGAAAAAATCCGTGTCCCCGCCGTCCTTTTCCCGTTGAGAGCTCACGATACCACTTGAGCGGTTTCAGAATTTTATCTCCTCTCTGAATACCGGCAACCAGGTTTTCAGGGCGACGACATTCTGCAGTATTTCCGGATTGAAAAGTAACGTCCTTTTCCCGTGATGACCATGTTTCGACACGGTCCGGTCTTCCTGCAGCGCAAGCAGTTTTGATTCTGTCAGCTGATCAAGCGCGTCGCGGTCGATGAAACGGTCCCCGCCGCGGCGGGCGAGCTCGATCTCAACCCGGTGTTCCTCGATACGCATCAGTTTGTCGGGAGCTCCGGAACCGTTCCTTTTCCCCGCTTCGAGCAGCACCTCGATAAGGTCGAATGTACCCTCGGTAAACGACTCGCCGATAAGTGTCCCTCCCCGCTGGTGCATCCGCAGGTACTGGAGGTATAAACGGAGCGCCGGCCGGTCTTTTATGAGGATAAACTCCCGTCCCTGCTCGTTTTTCCTGATGAGAAGGAGGTTTTTTAAAATAAGGTGAAGGAAAATATTCTCAAGCTCCAGCCCACCCAGACCGATGAGTGCAAACATCTGGTCTTTGACCGCCGAGACAAGCGCCTCTTTTTTCGCCGGATCATTTGGCGTTTTCGCTTCGGTCATCAGTAAAATGATCTGCAGCACACCTCCGATGCTTTTATTCACCATATCTTCGCCGTTTTTTTTCATGGTATCGCGCAATCGCTTGACAACAAGCCGGATCATATTACCGAGCCAGTCGGGGATACTCTGCAGCGTGCGGGCGAAAAGTTCTTCATCGATGACCGTCACGGTTGTATCTTCGAGTACCTGCGCTGTTGCGCTCCGCGGCCGGTGATCAAGCAGTGACAGTTCGCCCAGAACGCTTCCCGGTCCGAGCCGTGCAAGCTCGACCGTGTTTTCCCCCTCCTGTTTGAGGACGCGCACGCATCCCGACCTGATGATGAACATCTCAGTGCTCGATTCACCCTCGATAAACATCAGCGTACCGCGATGAAAAAAGCGTTCATGCCGGTTGACGATGCTCTTTCCGGCACCTACTTTATTGTCCGACCGTCCTTTCAGGCTCATTTCAACTCCAGCGAAAAGCGGGGTATCCACTCCTGTATCTTTTTGATCCTGCCGAGCGTCTCTTTGTGAAAAATGATGGCGGTATCGTTTTCTGAGGGAAGAAGGTTGACGAGATTTCTCCGGCGGAGATCGAGAAGCCGCTTATCCAGTTGACCGCTGTCTTTCGACGAAAGGTCTTCGACAAGGGCGCTCTTGAGCAGTAACGTGCCCTCATCGGTCTCACGCCCGAGCTTCTGGGCGATATAAACGATGTTGCTCAGAACATTGATCGCCTCCGCCGGAATCGCAACCTCCTTGAAGGTCTGATGCAGGTCTTTCAATTTGAGATACTCCTCGAACAGATTGAGCACCTCCTTATCGGGAATACCGATGCAGCAAACGCCGCCGTTCTCAAGGCTCGTTATAATCGACCGTTTTTCCAGATTGCCCAGCAGCTGTTCCGTTTCCTTTTTGCGCAACCGGCATACATAATACGCTTCGATAAGTACGGTATCCCGGGGAAGCGCACCGATCGACCCGATTTCACGGCGGAAAACCGGAAACAGGAGCTTGATCAATGCAACAAGTCCGCGCTCCTTGTTGCGCAGAACCGACTGGTCAACCCTCCGGTTCGCATCCCGTAAACGTGAAACCACTATTTTGATGATACTCTGCAGCCATACCGGGATGGTCTGCATAACCGATTGAAACTGGGCATACCCTACAACAACCGTTTTTATCCGGTCGAGGGCAACCACCGTCGCCGAACGCGGGAGAGTGTCGAGAAGCGACATTTCTCCGATGATGCCGCCCTCCTCCACCCTGGCCAGCTCGACGCGGCCGTCCGGTGTGTCTTTGTAAATACCGACACGGCCCTCCTGGATGATAAAGAGTTCCCTGCCGGTCGAACCTTCCGTAAAAAGCGTCTCCCCCGCTTTGAAGCTCCTGTACTGCTGCCGTACCGGCCGTTTACCGGTCTTCAGTTCGTTGCGTGAAGGTTGCATCATGGTCATTGACCGATTATCACCGCTGGTTAAAAAATAAGGAGAAGATGGTCCATCTTCTCCTCTATAATACTATTTGATACTTTTTTCTACAACGGTAGAACCGGTTTTACCAACAAGCTATTTTTTTTCTTTGATCCGGGTGGATTTACCGGTACGCCCGCGCAAAAAATAGAGTTTTGCCCGCCGTACGCTTCCACGCTTCATGATTTTCACGTCAACAATCAGAGGTGAGTAGATCGGAAAAATACGTTCGACATACACATTGCCCGACGCCTTTCTCACGGTCACCGTTGCGGTACTGCCGGTCCCCCGTGTCTGCACGACCACGCCCTGAAACTGCTGGATACGTTCCTTATCGCCCTCTTTGATGCGGAACGATACGGAAACCGTATCACCCGGCGTGTAATTGACCTGACGCTCACCCATCTGTTTTCGTTCGATTTTCCTGATTATTTCCTGCATAATAACCTCCTCCCGACCTCCTCCGGCCGCTCTATGGTTTCATCCGGTACTACCGTTTATTTTACAGAAACGTTCCCATAAATCGGGACGTTTTTTCTTTGTCAATTCAATCGCCGTCTCGCGCCGCCACGCAACGATGTTCGCGTGGTGCCCGCTTAAAAGCACCTGCGGCACTTTCATTCCCTCGAAGTTCTCGGGTCGTGTGTATTCCGGAGGGCTGAGCAGGCCCTGGAAAAACGAGTCCGCTTCCGCGCTTTCACGATTCCCGAGCGCACCGGGAATAAGCCTTGTTATCGCATCAATAAGCGCCATTGCCGCGATTTCTCCCCCTGAAAGGACAAAATCTCCCAGAGAGATTTCACGATCGATATACCGTTCATTGACTCGTTCATCAATCCCTTTATACCTCCCGCAAAGAAGGATGATCGCCTCCTGCCCGAGCAGGCTTTCGACGACCTTCTGTTGGAGAACTTCCCCGCGCGGAGTAAGAAAAACGACCAGTGGACGTTTGTCCTTGAGCCGTTCTCTGGCCGCAGTGACGGCCCGTGCGACCGGTTGCGGTTTGAGCACCATCCCCGCATCGCCGCCATAGGGGTAATCATCAACGGTTTTATGGCGGTCATCCTCTGAATAATCACGGATATTATGCAATTCAATGGAGATCAGCCTCTTTTCAACGGAACGTCGTATGATACTATCTGAAAAAACCCCCGAAAACATTGAGGGAAACAGCGTAAGAATATCAAAGAGCATACGACATCCCGATGTCAAACACGAACGACGCCTACAGTAGTTCCTCTACGAATGAATGATGGAACGTCAGATAACCGCCCCGCCGGTCGATATTCACCAACGCCTCTTCGGAAAGCGGGATCATGACCTTTTCACCTGCCGGAGGGCTGACTTCTACCGAATCGATCGTCGGAAAATTGTGTACGGCGACCACCGTCCCGAGCTCCCGGCCGCGGTCCGTCACGACCTTCAATCCCATCAGATCGAAGTGATAACAATAACCTTTTTCCAGTTGCGGCAATAAAGCCTGGTCAATGAACAACGTCAAGCCGCACAACTTCGCGGCACTTTCAACCGCAGTAACGCCGGAAAAAAAACACACCGGCCCTTTTTCACGAAACTCGACCTTTTCGAGTACCATCCGCGTGCAACCGGATTCGGAACCGCCCACGAATAGTTCACCCGGTAAACTGAACCGCTCCAGCGTTGAACCGTAAGGAGTGACCGCGCATGCTCCCTTCAGACCGATCGTTTTACTGATAATGCCCAATGCGACCAACCGGGACGTTGAAGATACGTGCTCAGACACCGGTTAATCCGACTATTTTTTCTCTTTTTTCGGCTTCGGTTTTCGTTTGCGTTCAGGTTTCCGTTGAATGTTCATCTGTTCAGGAGTCAGTCCTTTTTCGGTTCCTTCCATGGTAACGGAAAACTGATCTTGCCGAAGCAGGTTTTTGACGGTCAGCGTCGGCTGGGCGCCGTTTTTCAACCAGAATGCAACCCGATCATTTTTATAATTGAAGGTCTTCGGGTTCGTTTGCGGATCATAAAATCCAACCGTTTCAAGAAACCGGCCGTCACGTTTCATCCTGCTGTCGGCGGCAACGATTCGATACTTCGCAATTTTGCTTCTGCCCATGCGGGCCAATCGGATTTTAACAGGCAAGTTTTACTCCTTGCAAAAAAAGTGATACGACGACATTACTACTATTCTTGTTTTCACGGCGCCAGACTTCTCAATGCGGCGGCATGGCCCCGCTTTCCGGCGATTTTGTTCATCCGTTTCATCATTAATTTCATAGAATCGAACTGTTTGAGCAGTTTGTTGATATCCTGGACCAGGGTGCCGCTTCCCGCGGCAATACGCTTTTTTCGGTTTCCGTCGATGATCTGGGGCTTATCCCGCTCGATGACGGTCATCGAACATATGATCGCCTCGATTTTCGTGAGAGCGCTGTTGTCAATTTCAGCCTCCTGCACCGCGCGCCCCACCCCCGGAATCATCGCAAGCAGGTCGCCGATCGGCCCCATCTTTTTAATCTGCCTGAGCTGTTCCAGGAAATCCTGCAGGGTAAATATATTCTTGCGGATCTTCTTCTCTAGGCTGCGGCTTTTTTCGGCGTCAAAAGTCTCCTGTGCGCGTTCCACCAGGGAAACGATATCACCCATTCCGAGAATTCGTGACGCCATTCGCTCAGGATGGAACACCTCAAGCGCATCGGATTTCTCACCCACACCGACGAACTGGATAGGAACACCCGTTACGTCAAGAATGGATAAGGCTGCTCCGCCGCGTGCGTCGCCATCCATTTTTGTCAGGATCGATCCGGTAAAATGGATCTCATGATAAAATTGTTCGGCGACATTCACCGCATCCTGGCCGGTCATGGCATCGGCGACAAAAAATATTTCATCCGGACGGGCGGCATTACAGATCTCTTTCAGCTCACCCATCATTTCGATATCAATATGCAGCCGGCCGGCTGTATCGATGATCACGAGCGAGGATCCTTCCGAACGCGCACGGGAAAGGGCGCCTTCCACAACTTGAAGAGTTTTTTTACCGCGGTCGGCGTATACCGGTATTCCGAGAGCCTTTCCCAGCGTTTCCAACTGGTCGATGGCAGCCGGACGTTGAGTATCGGCAGCGACAAGAAGCGGCTGATGGCCCTGCTTCCTGAAATAAAGCGCCAGTTTTGCACACGCGGTCGTTTTCCCCGATCCCTGCAATCCGGCAAGGACGACGACATTCATCCGGTTGGCATGCAGTTTCAGCGGACGTTCGTTCCCGCCCATCAGTTGCGTGAGTTCATTGTGAACAATCTTTACGAACTGCTGGCCGGGAGTTATACTTTGCAGAACTTCCGCCCCGAGCGCCTTCTCCTGGACGGCGGCGGTAAACTTTTTCACCACACGGTAATTGACATCAGCCTCGAGAAGCGCACGTTTCACGTCGCGCACCGCCTCGGCGATATTATCTTCGCTTAATTTTCCGTGACCGCGAAGTCTGTTGAAAATCGCGTCAAAACGGTGAGAAAGTTCTTCGAACATGCTTGTTTCCGGAATAAACGACTGATATTCTATAAAATTTATTGAAAATACGTTCTGGATGAAGTATCGCACAAGAATTATACTTTACCCTTCCCGTCAGTGTATCTTTTCTAATTTCAGGAGCTCTTCC
Source organism: Chitinispirillaceae bacterium (assembly GCA_016929415.1). Taxonomy (GTDB): domain Bacteria; phylum Fibrobacterota; class Chitinivibrionia; order Chitinivibrionales; family Chitinispirillaceae; genus JAFGNB01. The sequence continues at coordinate 20,989 of JAFGIW010000128.1, forward strand.
CATGGCCGACCACCTCCGATTTATGGGAATCGCCTATCAGGAAGCGCTTAAAGCGCTTGATGAAGGTGAAGTGCCGATAGGCGCCCTGATCGTCCGCGATCAACAGATCATCGGCCGCGGTTATAACCGTGTCGAGCAGCTTTCGGACGCGACGGCGCATGCCGAAATAATCGCCATAAGCGCGGCATCTAACAGCTCCGCTTCATGGCGCCTCAATGGGTGCACGCTCTACGTGACCATTGAGCCATGTGCTATGTGCCTTGGTGCGATCATGCAGTCACGTATCGAAACGATCGTCTACGGTGCGGCCGATCCGCGTTACGGAGCGATCGATTCCCACTCCTACCGTCGGGAAACCGAGCGCACCTACCGCCGGTTCCCGTCTGTCATAGCGAATATACTCAACGAAGATTGCTCCCGGCTTCTTACCGGCTTTTTTGCCGGACTTCGAAAATAAAACTAAAGTTACCGCGGCGGATTCCGATATATATTTTAGGAGAAAATGAAGGCGGGGAGGAGAAACGGCAGTTCGAATCTCCCTGCTCAGCATGGAAAGGAGATCGCCGCCATTCAAGCGCAGCTAGAAAGGATTGACAATGGATGTTAATCCCCAACGTTTTACAGGGAGGTTCCAGTTATGCGTATTAATCACAATATTTCATCCATAATTGCCGCGAATTCCCTTTATGCCGCCAACAGGGACATGGGCAAATCACTCGAAAAACTTTCAACCGGCCTGCGTATCAACCGTTCAAGCGATGATGCCGCGGGACTGGCCATTTCCGAAAATCTCAGAACCCAGGTGCGCGGCACGGCACAGGCGGTCCGGAACGCCATGGACGGCACTTCCCTGCTGCAGATCGCCGAAGGTGCGGCGAATGAAATTTCCGCGGTGCTCCAGCGCATGCGCGAACTTGCAGTGCAGTCGGCAAACGACACATTGACTTCTTCAGAGCGTGCCTACACCCATATGGAGTTCGATGCTCTTCGTAGCGAAATCAACCGGATCGCTGCGGTTACCAACTACAACGGCATGGATCTGATATCCGACGCCGCAGGCCGATTCGGCATTTCCGGCGCCACCAGCAACACCTTATTCTGGATCGACGCAGGCGATGATGTGGGTATCGACAGCATCACCGTCACCATCGATACCATGACGATCGATTCTCTCAACACCGACCTGGAAACGGTGAGTTTGACCACCCAGGGAGATGCGACCGATGCGATCGGCTACATTGACGCAGCCATCGACAGCGTCAACAGCAACCGGGCGAATATCGGTTCCTATGTCAACCGGCTCGAACACGCGATCAATAATCTGTTGATCAGTCAGACCAACCAGGCCGCGGCCGAATCCCTCATACGGGATGTGGACTTTGCACAGGAGACGACCGAATTCACCCGCGGTCAGATCCTTGTGCAGAGCGGTACCGCGATGCTCGCCCAATCGAATATGGCGCCGCAGAATATCCTGGCGCTGCTGGGAAGCTGAGTACCGGTAAACCGATACTACCTCGCTCAAGAAAAGGAAGGCCCCGGAAACGGGGCCTCTTTTTTTATTCGTCCGAACGGGTATCCCGTCGGTTGAAACGGTACGTTGAGGATGAGTTCCCCCTACCGCTGCACCGAAACCGATACCACCGGGCAGGAGACGGCGCGAAGCACCTGTTCGGTATTGCTGCCGATGATTTTTTGCGCCAGCGTATCCCTGCCGTTGGTTGACATCACCACGAGATCGCAGCGGAAGTTTTCAGCAACCATGACGATCGCCTCCACCACCGGCTGGTCGCGCAGTTCCTCCCGCCAGATGATCCGTGGATGTTGACAAGGAGGGAGCTTCGGGAACGCTCCGCCTGCGTGCAATGCAATCACTTCTATTGCCACATCAGGAAAGAAAGAAAGCAGTCGCTCCAAATGTCGCATGGCAGGTATGAAGAAAAAATCGCTCTCGACCGGCATCAACACCCTTTTCAACGCCACGTCGCCTGTCGCCTCGTCGATGAACGGCCGCGCTCCGGACGGGATAAAGAGTGTCGTATGCCTGAAATAGTTTGCCAGATATGCGGCGAGAGATTTTCCAAAGAGGCCCCCATGGCTGCCGCTGCTCTGGGTCCCCACAACCAGCAGATCGTGCGGATGGCATTTAAGACGTTTCCGGAGGACCCGCCGCTGATTGCCTTTTTTAATAAGCTTCTTTACCCGTAAACCGGTTGACGCGACATCGCTGCGCTTCGATTCCGCCGACAGGATTCCCCACTTCTCCAGATATTCCCGAACGCCGATCGATTCCATTCGTTCCGAAACCGGCCGTACATCAACTATTTCCAGCTCGCCTTTCGCGGCATACGCAAGACGAAGTGCATGCACAAACGACATTTTGGCGAAACGGTTATCATGAAGAGCGAGCAGCACACATAACGATGCGGCGGTTTGCGACGGTTGGTTATCCGATGACGATTCTTCGCTCATGCAGGTTCCTTTTGAAACAGGGAGAAGCCTCCTATAGATTAAATTAACATTTTCAAAGTGTCAATAGACAATACTTTGACCGTAAATCTTTCGGAAAGTTATTTTAGACAATAACCTTTCAATCAAGGACTGCCTGCATGCAACAATGGACCCCCGCTTCTCTCGCTTCAGTCGTCGAAGAGTTCGATTCTCTCCCGGAAGACCGGCAGCAGGCGATGCTGCAGCTTATGAACCGCTCGTATCCTCCTTCGCTGTACGAGGAACATCGTGCAAAACGGAGCCGTGCGCTGGCGCAGACGGACATTGCGCGTAAACGGGTGGCGGGTGCATTACAGCAGTTCCCCCCTTTCATCCCCGCAAAGGATCTTCAGGCCGCTCCCGATTCGCTGCGCGGGTATGCCGTCGTGTTTACCGCAGGCGGCGAGGGTGAACGGCTCAAAACCAGCCTGCTGAAGCGCGGCATTCCCGCCGCATCGCTGCATGGTTTCACCAAAGCGACCTACGGGCTGCCCGGTTTCCCGAACCGCTTCGGTACGCTGCAGGTCAACCTTCTGATGGTCTCCTCGCTGTGCCGAAAGTCGGGCATCGATATTCCGGTTATCATCACCACCGGACCCGCGGGTTCGACAACGGCAACAGTCATCCCCGCGCTTGTCGAACGGCACTGCAATTTCGGACTTAAAAACCTCCTTGTCATTCATCAGGAGGAAAGGCTCTTTTTGAGTAGTGACGAACGGATCGTTCTTCATGAGGTCGGCGGCATTCTCAAACCGATAACCCATCCGGATGAAACCGGCGGGCCCCTTATGAAACTGAAGAAGCCGGGCGTCGCGCCGGGGGGCATGTCGGCCCTCGAATGGCTGGAGGGACTCGGGTGCCCCCGGACCATCGTCGTCCAGGCGACGGCGCTCTACGATCAGACGCTTCTGCCGCTTACGGCATCGGCACTCGGTACACACGACTGCCTCGGCGCGGGTATTCTCAGGGATTCATTCCCGACATCAGATCCCTACGGCACCTTCGTTTCATTGAAAACCGGCTCGCAGACCGTGACTACGATCCTCGAACAGGACGTCCGTAACGCCCGCACGCGTTCGATTATTGACCCGAGCGGACGCTTCTTCCTCCCCTACAATACGGGCTTCTATGCCTTCCGGAACCGGCTTCTTCTCGACAACGATCTTCCCGACTTCGCGACCCCGCCCAAGGAACTGCGCCCCGATCTCCCCCGCGCCCCGAAAACCGGTTACGCGGCAATCGATGTAATCACCCTCGCGAATGACCCGATCATCCTCACTATCGATCCATCGTTATTCGGCGTACTGAAAAATGCCGACGATCTGGAGCGGCTCGCTACACTAGGAAAAAAATTCGGACTCGATAGGTTGTGTACGGATTTTAGTAGATAACCGGTGAAGTCATTTACCGGTTTGACTAGTCGATTTCAGCTTGAGATCGATAAAAGTTTCACTCCGGAACTTGGTACCACGGTTACCGGCAGCGATTTCGTATCCGTTGCAGGTATCGGTGTGGATGCCTGGTTTGCCGGTGCAAGTATTGATTTCGATATTGAGCAGAACGATTACTTTACATCAGAGGCGATAAACGGGACTCTTCTCTATGGTCTCGAAGGGTCAGGGGAGACTCAAACACTTGACATTTCCATGACGGGTGGTGCACCTGATATTTTAGATGTCAACCTTGACCAGCCGGGAACATGGGATTTTACCTTCCTTCCATTCAGCTTGGAAAACGCTTTCAATGTTGGATTTGATCTCGAACTGGTTGCACGTGCTTACTATAAGACACTGCACGTCCCTGAATGGTATCAATTTTGGGATTTTTATTGGGAAACCCACTCCACCGAGTTTGCGCTTCTGGACATCAATGTTTATGATGCCGATCCCTTTTCATTAACATTTAATCCTGACATCATCCGATCTAATGTATTCTCCATTTCGGTTGATGGAGGTGGTGATGGAGGTGGTGGTGGTGATCCGTCGTCCGTACCCGAACCCTCCATGCCGCTTCTTCTTTTCTCAGGTTTATTCGGGTTGGCAGTATATGGACGAAAGAGGTTGTTTAAGAAGTAAATCAATGTAATCAAACATAAAAATGGCAGGGTCATGCGGCTCTGCTTTTTTTAGTTTATTTACTATTGCGTTCTCGGCCTAGCATAAAATCTCGTCCTATTCCAAACGAGGAGACGGGGTACAATCCTATCTTTTTCGCCGACCATGGGAAGAGGAGATCAGTGGCAAAATAGAGTGTATACCCGGAGAACATCGCATACACTCCTGTTCCCGCCACAATCGATATGATGCTTAGATGTGCACCCGAAGTATTAAACAGGGTCCAGTCGTTTTCATTGGTTCTTGAAAATAGATTAGGGGAATAGCGGAAATATCCCCTGATGAATGCTCCTACAGGCGACCCGAAATCACCGTTCGACAAAAAGCCATACTGGATATACGGCATACTTAAAAATCTGGAGCACGTATCCTGATTGATATTGTCGTATGAATCGTACCCTGAGTAATCCCAGTCATATCGCACCACTTCAGCGGAATAGGAGTACCCTTTCAAGCCGCCTCCCAGCTCGCTGCGAACTCCCCCAATAGCTCCTCTAAACCGAAATGAGCAGCCGACAAACACATCATAGTTAAAACTGCTGCGGTTGCCTCCCAGCTGAATGTCGGCTACCATACTCCCAAACCGGGCGAAATCATACGTTAACGACGCAGCGCCCTTGAATCCGGACATATCCCATGAAACATTGTTGCCTGCGAATTCGCAGGTGTTGGCGGGAGATGGATAGAGACCCGGATAATAAGTATCAGCGGTTTGTGTATCAAACTCAAAAATGCCTGCGCTGTTAACCTTTGAATGCTCGCCGTTGTTAAATGAAAGCGGCTCAGGCGGTGTGAGAGTGCCTGAAAGCATAAGATTCATCTTTTTTGGTTGATATTCACTCACCAGTCGCGGCGAAACGTTGGGAGGCAAATGAGTGACTTCGGCATTCTGCAAATAATATTCCGTTCCCCTGCAATCGAGGAACGTCCACACCGGAAACACGAAAACACTAACATGGAAAACGCGGCGGATAATTGTCTTCATCGTTTTTGTATTCTGTTCACGGTAAGTCCATTTTTCCTTTGCCCTCATTGATAATTATACGAAACAAGAAACCCTTAAACAATCGGCAAAGAAAGAAAGCGTTTTCTGGGAGAGAACGACCTTTTTCGACAAAAAATTGTGCCTCTTCAAAGTCAATCGCTGCTAGTTCAATCGCTGATATAAATCCCGTCCCCGGTTCCGACCCACATCTTCCCGTCGGGAGCCTGTTCTATTGCGAATATACCCTTCTCGATAAAACTAGAATCATTAACCGACCATTCTTCACCGTCATAAACGGCATAATTTCCGCCCATTCCAAAACACCGGATAGTATCCTGATCATCGACGGTAATGGATGAAACGATCGAGACGCTGTCATATTGCAATTGTTCGGCGCTCTCTCCATTAAAAATCATCAACTGTGGACCATACCGCCCACTGGATAATAAATAATCAATCGCGCAGCAAATCTTATTCTGCCGGTCTATTTCAATATCGCCGAAATAATAGGGCGTAAAACCGAATTCAGCGTTAGAATAATTAACCATACTGTCATTCACCATTTTCACAAGACAGCAATGCTCCGCACCCCCGGATACAGCGAACCAGGGATTATTGTTTGTATCGATTGCCACAGGAATCATCGGACCCGTCCCAATCCGCCATTGCCGCGAGTGCTTTAGCGATTTTATTCATATTTTACATTATTATTGCCCATCATTCATGAAGTATCCGGAAGACGCATTAACGCAGGTATCGACAATATAGACGGTACCGGTTTACCGGTCACTGAAGACCATCAATGCGGAAAATACCATTTCCCGTTGCGGTTTCGGTAATCATTCCTTTACGCCTCGCCTTCACCACCACCACCGCTTTCATACGCTCATCAGATCCCCCGGCCGGGGGACCGTCGTAAGGAGAAAATGAACGGGAACAGTATCGATTGTACCGATATCCCGGTCAACAAAGGCCTTCCACGCAGGAAATACAATTTTCCGTTACCGCTTCCGTAGTCACGTCATATGGCGCCGCTTCTTACCGACAATATTTTTTTTCGCCACACCGCCGTTGCGGCATTGCCGGTTACGGCCGCGGCGGTTTTCGCTCTTACGGCGGCAGTATCCGGCCAATCCGGCAAATCTTCCCCCCTTCTTCGTTCTGTAAACGCTCCCGCGCCCGCCGTCGGATTCTCTGCCGAACCGAAGCTGGTTGCCGAAGGAGCCGTCGAGTTGCCGTTGCAGCTCCTTTTTAAAAAAGGGATCAGCGGTGTGGTGACGGTGGAAGTAGATATCGATCAGCAGGGCAAGGTCGAGCGCTGCGCCGTCCAATCGGGCATCGACCCGCTGCTCGATACGCTTATCTGCAATTCGATGATGCGGTCGCTCTTCACTCCGGCGTACGAAGAGGGTAAAGCGGTTGCATCGACGGTTTCGATACATTACACGTTCGATCCCGAAACAGTTGTTCGCAACAGCGCCGGTGCCGTTCCCGAAGTCCGCGGAGTCGTTCTCGAGCGACAGACTTCAATCCCGGTTAAAAACGCCGGGGTAAACCTTGAGGTCGTCGATTCGCTTGCCGATCGCGACATGCGAATCCCGATGGGCCGGTATCTCCGGTTGATCGGAGGGGCGACGGGCCAGACGGAGAACAACGGCATTCTCTCCACCGCCACCGACTCGCTCGGTTGTTTCGCGTTTCGCCTGCTGCCCTCGTGCCCGGTGCGTCTGGCGATCATCGCACCCGGGTACGAAATCGCCCATGCATCAATTGACGTACAGCCGGGAATGTCGAAAAAGGTGACCTGCCGCCTGGAATATTTCGAAAAAGATACCGCGACCGAAATTGTCGTCTACGGGACCCCGATTCATCGGCAGCACCTCGACATCGAGGAGGAACAGGTCGAAACCGGCCTTACCCACTATTTGAGCAGCCTGCTCCAGACAAAAGCGACTGTCCGCAGCGTTCCCGAATCGCGTTCTTCGATGATGGTCAGGGCGGGAAGCCCGTTCGACAATCGATATTACATCTGCGGGGTGCAGTTTCTTGCGCCCTACCATTTCGGCGGACATTCCTACGCGGATATCGACGGCATGATGATCTCCGCACTCAGCGAGATCGATCTGACCATCGACCGGATTGCCGGACGACAGATTGACGCAAGCGGATTCCGCATCGATGCGCAGCCGGGCATCTACCGGCCGGCGAACCGGACATTGCTGAAGCGGCCGGAAATATCGGTTGATCTTAATAATGTCGGGCAGGATATCCTTGTATCTTTGCCGCGCCGGCAATCCGACGATTGTCTTCAACTCGGTGTTACACGGGCAGAAAATTATACGCTCAAGTTTCTCAATTCCCGGAGAACGTTAAATGAGAACAGCGAGTACAGCAATCCCGCCAGTTATGGCAACATTACATTGACCGGATCAGGTACGCTGAAGTCGTTACAGTTACATTCCTTTTCCTGGTTCGCCTGGGATACCTATCGATGGTATGCGTGGTCCGGCAACAAGTTTATACAGAAGAATCAACGGGCGATACCGTGGGGGATGGTGAGTGTTACCGCACGACCGGAAAACCGTAAGATGCCGCTGATCCGTGCCGGTGGATCGTTTCAGTATTTTGCAAACGGGAAGCGGTACGGATCAAGCCTCTATAAAAAACATCTCACAATGTCAAACGGAGTCCTTTCATTTGCCTATGACAGTCTGATAAATTCGATCGCCGATGTTTCACTTGAGTTCAATACCGAATATACACAGTGGGACGGTTCCGCCGAACGGACGTTTCAAGCGCTTACCGATTCGATGGAGAAAGCATCCGGTGCTCGCTACTACATGTGGAAGGATACCGCGCTTGTCCCGATAGACCATGCTTTGGGAAATGAGTACTCCTTGCAGATGCACGCTACGATCAGTAAAGCATTCGGCCCTTTCACCGCTTCGGCCGACCTTCTCGGCGCCGGTCTTCTCTATGGAAAAGAACCGGATGCAATCGGGGATGCGGGAGTATCGCTCGTATGGCAGGGGAAACACCTGCAGGCGGGCCTTCACGGCGGGAGGATCACCTCCCGGCCCGACATCAGGGGGTTGCCCGACAGTCGCTATCGCCGGGTTCATTCGAGCACCTACCTGTTCTCGCTTCCGTTATTTTTACGATGCAATCCGGCAATAAAATTCGGGCTGCAACCCTATGTACGAAGCAAAAAACACGAACCGAAACTCGATCCGGTGCTCAAGACATGGATTCCCGGTGGGGCAACGGCACTCCTGGCAGCAGGTGTGGACCTCGATGCGGAGTTGCAGATTTTCAAATGGCTGGCTGTAAACAGCGCCGCCAACTTCTCGCATGCCCGGCGCAGTTCCACGGAAGGTACAACGCTGTATGAATGGGATGTTCCATGGGGCGGCAGGACCAACATCCATCTGCAGTTCGGGAAAGAAAATCAGGTCCATATTTACTGCATCGGCGTGCTGTCGGAAGGGCTCCCCGTCGAGGATATTTACCATGCAGGCATTACCCGCATCCCCGACTACCGGAGGATCGATCTGAGCCTGCAATACCGTTCCCGGATCATCGAGCACCGTTTTCTCACCAGGTATGATGCCTATTTCAATTTCTTCAACCTTACCGGCCGGTACAACGCAACCGATTACTACCGGGACGAATCCATGCAGCTGCGGATGATTCCCCTGGGTGAAATGTTCTGCGAGCTGGGGGTGCGGTTCGGGTTCCGGCTGTGAGGAACGGAAGCGAGCTGCTCCGGAACGTTTTTTCAACAAAGCCCGTCGATAAAAACAGCCGCGGACGCCCCTCTTTCCCGGCGTCCGCGGCCGACCGGTCGGAAGCGGCGGCGCGGTACCGCGACCGACACCCGCCCCACACTCCTTCCGATCCGGCACCAGCTATCTCATCAACCGGACGTTGTAATGTCCCCGGGCAAGCCCTCTGATGTAAATTGATTTCATGCCGGCGTGAACGTGCTTTTTACACACCGCGGCGCCCTTGCAATCAATGACGACCAACGTCGCCCCGGAGTTCATCGGCCGCGGAAGAAAAGCGACCAATCCGCCGTCGCCCAGATGCCTGACAACCAGCGACTGCATCCTACCGGTCTTGGCATGTTTTTTTGCGGCGATCGCGGTCGTTTCCAGACCTTCGGGAGGGATGCCGACGCCGGGGTTGATAACCGAACAACCCCGCAGGCCATACACTCCCTTGACGCCCTCGACCCCGTCGACTCCGTTGACGCCTGCACCGATTCCCGCCCATGTACCGGTAGTCGAGTCATAATCATACCATGAGTTGTACCCAAGCACCGAGGTGGCATGCGTCCAGTACTGCATGCCGCCGTTCCGCGCGACGCCGGTCCTTGCGAAGGAAATTTCCATGATGCTTGTAAATGTCGAATCGATCCTGGCAATCATGTCGTCGGACAGGGATAGTACGTCGCAGTATACGAGCCACTCAAGCTCCATTTTCACCGCGGCGTTGAAGTTGAAGGCAGCCGTATCGATGGGAGCATACTCGTCCGCCGTGTCCGGCAGCGGCAGAATGACCCCCATGCATGCCATCCGTATACCCTGCTGGTACGACAACCCGTAATTGCCGACGAACACCATGGCGCGGGAATCGTAGTGGCTCCTGTAGCGGATGCCGACGGCGGGCGCCGCGCCGTCCTTGAAATAATTGACGTTCTCCTCCCCCATCTCCATCAGTTTCGACAGATTGATGGTCTCGCCCGATGTAAATGCCACGCCTTCGATGTTTTCAGGACTCGGGCAGGCCCATGATCGCATAACCAACGCGACAACCGTCACTGCGGCAAACAGTACCTTACGCATAACCGGCCTCCTTTGATAATTTTTACCTGATTGACGTCCCCGCCGCCGCCTTCCGGGGAGAATTCCTGCAATTACCATATTTTCAAACATCATTGCAGCTCCAACGTAGCATCGACGACAGCGTCATCTGTCGCTGAAAGGTCAATAACGAACGATTTGTCGCCTGAATCCGACTCTGTTGAAGGATGTACCGTTACCGTATAGACACCCTCGGGCACCCCGGTGAAACTGAATTTTCCCTCAGCGTCGGTTTCCGCACGATACGGCGAGCCGGGGATGAAAACCAGCGAATAGGGACCGGGTTGTCCCTGCCGGGTGACTGTCCCGCGTAGTGTTCGCAACGGTTTGAATGATTCCGTATCCGCAAAAACCGCATTATACTGAGTTCCGACTGAAATGTTAAAAAATACCGCACCGCTGTCAAACGGACTTTCGGGGTAGATAAATATATTATAGTTTCCGGGGGGCAGATCGGTGAACGCGACATCTCCCCCCTCGTCAACTGTTGCCGTATCGGTAAAAAGTCGCGTATTCCCGGAGACGTAGTGTTCGTCGAAGATCATGACGATCGCGCCCGCTGCGGTTGTCGTGCGGACGGTCGTTCCTTCGACCGCGATCTCCACGCCGCTGGTCGTTTCCGATCCCGCGTTCGCGGGTCCGGTGCAGCGGCACGCCGGCATGATGCTCAAGGCGACGACCGATACGATCCCCTTCCACTGTTTTGGAATCATTCTCCTTCTCCCCCGTACGGTTTCGACATGGGAAACAGTTGCATATTGACCTGGTACACCCGGTTGCGCCGCCGGTCGGCCTCCTCGATCCGCGTCAACTCCCCACGCGTGCGTCTGAGAAGCTCTCTGACCTTTTTATACCCTTCGGCGGAATAACACATGCTCATGGTCGAATAGTCGCGCTCCTGCCGCGGAATCCTTTCCAGCCCTTCGAGGGCTTTGACAAGCGTGTCACGGTGAAACCGCTCGATTGCCGGGCCGTGCCACCGCTCGCCGGTGGTAATGCTGTGGTCGCGCACCGCGTACGAATCGCCGACACGTTCGATGAAACCGAGATCCGACAGAAGGCCGACCGCACGCTTCGCCTCATGCACGGTGATCGTCGGTTCGAGCATGCGGCTCAATGCATGGTAATCGCCGTTGAAAGGGAAAAATCGAAGCAGCTCCCGAACCGTCGAAAAATACCACTCCTCATAGAACGCGTACCGCGCTTCAGGAACCTCTTTCGTCCTTCCGGATCGCAATTTTACAAGCTCACTGTATCCGGCCATGCGCTCGCGCTCGGATTTCGCCTGACAGAACTGCACCAGATGAACGAAATATTCGGCCTCCTTCGAGCGCAGGCTGAGGAACTTAATGAATTTCGGCAGCAGATTTTTACTGATGTTGCGTTGTTCGTTGAAAATCCGGGTGAGCGTGCTGGAGTCGAGCTGAAGCTTGACAGCCATCGAACGGATCGAGAATCCGGGATTTCCGGCTTTGCGCTGCGCCAGATCATCCCTGAGAAACTCCCGAAAATCGAAGTAGCTGAAAATTGAAGGCATGGTATCGATTATCCCCGCATGAATCCCCGTGTTCTTTACCGCTTCCCCCGTACAACCCTTACGGTGCCACCACCCGCTTCGCAACCCGCCCCTTGTCGGTAACCAGTTCGACGAGATACAATCCCGGCGTCATCGCCCCGGTGTTCAACCGCATTGAATGCGCGCCGGCATTGCGGTGCTCGGCGGTCCGGCGACAGACCAGCTGACCGCGCTGGTTGTAGACGGACAGTTTGACATCAGACACTTCCGGGATCGTGAAAACCGCCGTCATCGGACGCGAATGATTGTTGATCGACAGAAAGGGATGCGCGACATTCATTGTTTTCGGCCCCGCGATGGTACCGACGGAATATTCAACGCCATCCAGCGTTCTTCCCGGCGGCAGGGCCGCTCCCGCATTGTCGGCCAGAAACGAATTGACCCAGTCCGGCCGCCGGGGAAGCGAGTCCTTTAGTACGGATGCGGTCCAGTTTTCATCGGTCAGCCTGAGAAAATTGCCGGTGATTTTTTCATAATAGGAAAATACCGGCCCCACGTACGCCATCGGGGCGAAATTGTTGGACGGCGACGGCGCAATGAACACGCCCAGGTTTATTTTCCCCGTCGCAACGTGCAGTACATTGCCGACGACCCCACCGCCTTCATCGGTAGGCTGCGTATGGACATCGGCGATGATGTAATCGCTGTCCGCAACGACCTCATTGTTAAAAAACATATCGGCGTACCATCCTGAAAACGGCGGCGCGCCGCTGCCGGTCTCGATGAAGAGCATTTTCTGCAGAAACACCTTCTCCGAATCGGAAAACGCCGTTCCCGACAACTCCTTTTGCGCAAGGGTGTCCAGCCGGCACATGACGCTTTTCAGATTCGCGAAATAGGTTCGTATGCCCGACTGATAAGCATCGGTAAAGCACGCGGCCGCATTATCGGCAAAAACGCCGATCTGACGGTAGAATTCCGGGTATGGTTCGATGTAACTGTGGGGAAACGAGCACTCGCTGCCTCCCGTATAGGATTGTTTCGCGTAGAGAAGATTGTCATGCCTGAGCTCCGACCATGCGGCAAGCTGCGTATTGAGTTTCTCCTGATGCCACGCGGTGGTTTTCATGAAAAGCGGCAACCCCGGCCGGTCGTCATCCGGCTTGAGCAGGCGGATCGCCTGCAGCCAGGTGTTGTAAAGCGACTGCTGCCAGAAATCCGGTTTATAGGCGTCGATGAGATAGCGGAGATTATTGAGCTGCGCGCCGTAAGGATAGATTTCCAGTTCGTTTTTCAGCAGGGGAAGCGCATCGTCGTTGCCGAGCGCGTACATCGCGTCAAGCGGATCGGGCATCATGCGATATATTTTCCGGCCGTTATGGACAATGCGGTCGTAAACGACATTCGAGAATACATACGAATCGATGATAAAGCGCTGTCCGAGAATCTTGAATGAAACCGGGAGCGTGTCGGGGACTGAATCCGCTCCATTCATGGTGATGAAATCCGAAAGGATCTTCTGTTCGGAACGGGGATCTTCGGCTATGTTTTTCTGGAACAGGGCATACGTCGTATCCGCAAGCAGCGCGGATGCGTCGGCAACATGGCTGCGGTCGGTGATGTCAAGAAGCTCCGCGGGCGTCAGATCGTCGCTTTCGCCGACAAAGAGGGCGAGCATCCGGTCGATTTCCGCTATCCCCTGCCGAACCGAGACACGATCGATCAATTCGTTGAGCAGGCAGGCGCCCATACTCATCCGCCGCGGATCCGACGGATCCCACATTTCGTGAGAAGAGACGGTAAGCAGGAAATCGATACGTCCCAGCCACATCATTGCCCTGAAATAATTCCTAAGGGACGGAGTGCGCGTATAATGTCCTCGCACCGTGAACTGGCTGAAATCGAGCTTTCTCTCGGTTTTCGAAAAGAGCGGCATGAAGGACATCTGTTCGCCGGCGACCGCATTCCAGACGGTATCGATCAGCCCGGTTGAAACGAAATGCGGAGCCTTTTTAACATTTTCCGCCAGGGAAAGCGCCATCGTCACATAGAGGTCGACATCGCGAAGCGCCGAATCGAGCAGGGGGGTCCCTTCGACATACGATGCGACCAGCGCCGGTATGCCGTTGTACAGGCTGGACAGTATGGATTTTATTTCCGGTAACAATACGTTCTGCTCGACCACCATGAGGATATCGTCGTACGATTTGTGCATGGCGTACAATACCGCATCCGTGGTGAGAAACACCGGCAGATCTTTCGCATACATGTCGTGAAGCGCCCTGCCGAAGCTGGTGTAACCGACGCGCTCGGTTGCCATGAATCCGTTTTTCGCAAGCAGACTCAGTTCAGCGGAGGTGAGGGAATACTTCTCCCCGATTGAATCGAGAAAGTCGCACCGCACTCCCGATGTCGCCTTTATAATGGAACTATAGTAGGGGCTTGCAGGTTGGGCGCGGGTGATAAGCTCCCCGGCGGTGATGCCGGCATTTTCCTCTATAAACCGGGAATACGCCTCTTCATCGAATCCCTGTGCAGTGAAATAGAGACTGTTGATGAACACGCCGATAAAAACCATACGGAACATGAAATTATGGTGAATCATATACGCCCTCCTGCAGGTGATTGTTTATTCCATGATCTGCCTGAACGATTGGATTGTACTATCATCATCCCCGTCGTTCGGATTCCTACTTATATAGTATACCTAATTTAAGTGATAAAATCAATAGGTTAAAATAGAAAGTGGTGTCTGTTTTTGGCAGCACGTTAGTAAGTTATATTTAATTGATTTTAATTGAATTATATCTTTAGAATCAATATTTAATATTTTAATATATTAATTTTCTGGCAGCAATTAAAAAAAACCGGTTATCGAATTGTAGTAGCGACGGGTACTATGATTTCCCGGAAAGTGAGTAGCAATGTGAATGCGCCGATCTTCCGAGCCCCATCGGGGCGGCATGTTCAAAATTCAATTTCAATTGAACGTGTAACGTTGATAACCTGTTGTCCTCCACATCAGCTACGAATAAAAACGGAGCGAGGAAAAAATTTTCAGTTACTTCAAATTGTCGATATAAAAACCGATTTAAGAATTTTATTATTTTGATTCTTAATCGTGAGAATCAAGCATCTATTTCTAATTGAAGTAACGGTGATAGACGCCTTACAACCTTGGGATATTTTGGAATAGAGCTGTTTTCCGGATACATCAGTGAGAGAAATTGCATATCCCGGTTGCAGACCGGTCACGGACAATTCTCTATTGACAAGTAATTTCCAATGAATCCGATCGATCGGGGCGCTTGAATGTTTCTGTTCCTGTGAAATGGAAACGGTATCAAACGAATCGTTTCTCCATTGGTTGCCCGTTAATGTGATTAGATAGCAGAACTTGAGTACATAGGTAAACCAATTCCATGAATCATTGAGGTTTTTCATTTCCGCAGCAAATTCATCGACCATTTCCTGACTGTTTGCCATGGCGGCAATAGCAAAACCGCCGAAATATTTTGATTCATGCGTCCCGCCCGGTTGGCCGGAAAGGGAAAAGGAGCCGCTGACTTTTTTAATACCCAAGTTATAAGCGAAATTGGAAAGTTTGATGCACCATTCCTTTGCCTTTTCATTTCCGTTCCATAAATAATCAAGGGTGATGCGCCAGGGGGTGCGGCAGGCATCATCCGCATAATTGCCCTGAGGTGAACCAGTCACACTTTGCCGATCCGGGACAAGGCCTGTAGTTGCATTGGCACCTGCATTTAAAATGGTGTAAGTATCATCTGCCAGTTTTACCCACATGGCGCTGTCTTCGGCATTGCCTATTACTTTCGCATATTCTCTGAAAGCAGCAGGATTGTAATATGAAATGTCAGTCATGCTGCATCCACCCCAATTATACCCCATTGTTAATGCCAAAATGCTATCACCGTCGGCACTTTTGCAGTTAACGACCATCTTTTTTAAAACCGTGATAACGGCTTTAGCCTTTTCCAGATAACCTGCATCCGGCCACTGCCAGGAAGCGATAATAAGACCAAAAGCCACATCGACATCGCCGTCCGTTGCGCCGCCCTGGGCGGCTGGCCCGCTGCACGATCCATGCCATCCCATCATACCGCCTGCGGCGGTTGTTAAATTTGATTTATAAAAATTGTACGTCGAGGCGAATCTGGCGCTGTCACCCATATAAGCGAATATAAATGCGGCGAATCCGATTGCCTCGACCTTGTATTCCCCTCCTGCATTTATATAGAGTTTATCGCTGCTGCACGTAGTCAATGCCGTTTTCAGCCATTTATCATATTCGCTTTTTACCCAATCGATATCTATGGTTGTTGGAACATATCCATAAGGATATTTAATATTCTGCGGAAATGGATGCGTTTGAGCGCCTATTAATACGCTTAAATTCAACAATAACACTACACTTTTCAGGATTTTATTCATTCTTGGCCTCCCATATTATAATAAAATAATATAATTATGCCAAAATGCACTAGTATCCGGGATAAAATAAACAGGAGAAAGTGGCGCAGTTCCGGATGATACCTTTAGGCTGCGGCTTATCGTGGAAGAAACAGAGTATGAAATCTCCGAGGTAACCTCGGAGATGGAGGGAGAAACCTTTCCCCTGACATATGATATAAATAGTGCATACTTTGCCGCGGATATCCCTCTGCTGGGGAGAACGCAGGGAAACAGGAAGGTCGTCTTCAGGGCGCGCGATTTCGGAGGTTCAAGCAAGACGGATTCAATGCTGATCCGATACGACCGCAGGCCTGAACTCCAGGTTCGCGAGTCACGTCCGTTTCTTGCGGTCGATGAGGAGATCGGTTTCCATATTTCGTGCGTGGATACGCCGTTCACGAGATGTACCATTGATGCGTATCCGCTGCAGGGTTCCTCTCCTCCTCTGCATCTGTTCAGTGCAACGGACCTCATCGACACTCTCCTGACTCTTTCCGGATACGACACGATCAGAATTATCGGAACCGATTCGGTCGGTCAGCGGGACACGGTGGATCGCAAGGTCTGGCACTTTTCTCAGAAGGGTATCATACCTGTTGATACGTTTGATTACTGGGTTTCAACGTCCAACAAAACGACGTGGCGGGATGGAGGTTTCTATGGATTCTGGTGCGGCGTTGTTTTTAGGGTTGATACGTCTTTCGGCACGACCAAGGCCGTACCGGACTCCCGGCATCCGGTCGTTTCGGTTCTGAGGGCGTCGGTCTGCAACAACCGTATCATATTGTCCGGGGTATCCGGCGGGGAGACAGTGAAAAAATGTGTGATCGTTGATCTGGCCGGGAATGTTGTGAAAACGTTTGATGCACCGACAATCCGCGACAGGGCGGTAGCCGTTTTAACGGGGGACATCTCCGCGGGGACGTATTTACTCAGGATAGTCACCGATGCACGTGTTTGTACCGTTCCGGTTGCCTTCGTGAGATGACGCACGATTTATGAGTGTGAATGGACGGGGCGGTAAAATTTTCCGGAAAAGCATGCCGATCCGGTCATGGTATTGTACGCTCAGTACATTGAATATTAAGAAACGGCGAGTAGTATTACAATTCATTAGAAAAGCCATTTCCTTCTCTCTAAAATGATTTGGCCGGATCGTGCAGGCCTGTTTCCATGGGAAAAAGGATATGATAAAAGGTTCTTTAAAAACAACAGCTATTGAGACCTACACCCTAACAGTTGTATAAACGAGGGCAACAACTCAAATATCTTAATTTAATTCAACAATCAACGATAAAAGCTAATTTGTCAAACAGACCATTTGTTTGTGAAAGTATTCACCAACCTTGAAAACAACCACATACGATCCCGAGGCAGTTGCCATTTGTCGCCGATTTATGGAATATGAGCCCGCCTCTTGCTGCCGACCGATTATTTTTGATTGCAAACGGCCTTTAACATTGTAGACTCTTAGCGAAACAAATGCCGCTTTGGGCAATGAATAGGTAATTAATCCAGTACTTGAAACGTGGCAGGTGAAAATCCTTCTGCCGGTACCATGTTCGGCAGGGATAACCGGCGCACCTGGATCATATGGTTCAGGTTCATATGGTTCACCATTTCCGGTTGCATTCCAGAGTTTTGCCAGCAGGTTAAGCTTCCTTGAGTCGGTACCTGACCAGGCACCCCAGCCGCTCTTATTGGAGATGGGGTCGAAAGGAGAGGTGAAAATACCGTAGGTATCGGAGGATTCCGGGTTGATTGACCAGTAGAAGGAATCAAAAATGCCCGCCTTGATCAGATAATTTACAAAGGCGTTCTGCCACTGCTCATCGGAGTTTTTGTTGGTAAGGTAGCTATAGCGGTTCTGATGGCGGGACTCGGCCTTGTTGGGCCAATCCATGTTACCGCCGAACTCTCCGATACATATGGCATATCCCTGGGCTTTCAAGTACCCGAAGTGCTCATACCATCCCGGTTCGAGCTTCGCCGGATTAATCACGATTTGGCATTTCGCATCTCCGAAGGCATCTTCTATGAGGCCCGCGCACTCCGGCTGGGATTGCACGTCTGCGAACATCGGCTGAGTACATACCGCCGGACCATAGCAGTGCGGTGAGTACACCAGCTTGCTCTTTGGCATGGTCGGCGGACTGTTGCCCGCTTCATACAGGTTCTCGCCCCAGTTGGGGTTCGTGGCCATATCCCCATGGGGTGTCTCGTTTTTCGTGTCCGGGCTGCCGTCCTGGTTGCCGTTCGAGCCACTAATTCCCTGGGCAAAGATCAGAATATTGGGATTCACGGAGCTGATCGCTGAGTAGGCTTGATCGATTAACGAACTCCATTCGCTCCAACTGTAGTCCCAGGGTTCGTTGAAGATGTCGATGCCCATGATGTTGTCGACGCCGAGTTCCGCCCCCATGCCGGCCAGTGTCTTCAGGTCGGCCAGCCACTTCGATACGTCGTAAGCCTGGATACGGCTGACGGAGCTCGGGTTCCCGCTCGCGGCGCAGGAGCAATCCTCTCGTTTGAAGTCATATTGGTCCCGGTTCGCGTCAACGTATGGTGGACGAGCGTCCAAACGGCCCGCCCTCCAGCCTACATAGTTGGAGCATGAGTGCATGTCCAGGAGGACGTAGAGGCCGGCGTCGGCACATGCCTTGACAACCTCCTTGAGTGCTGAAAAAGCACCTTGAATACGCACATCCTCGGTATTCTTCAGGTTCGGGTCATTGCCCTGCGGGTCGCTGTCATCGAGGGTCTGGGGGGCAACCGGCATCCTGATACAGTTAAATCCCATACTTTTCATCTCGGCTGCATCACTGGCCAGGGTGCGGCTGCTCGATGAATAGAACACGTTGCCAATGTACAACTCCAGCGGGGCTCCACCCGGGTTGTTCTCATCGGTAGAGAGCTCATGCCTTCCTTCGAGTCCGAACCAGGATCCACCCTTAACGCGGAAGACCGAGCCATTAAGAGTAATGTCGCCATTAGCATCGACCGCCCACACATTCGCGGCTTGGGCAGCGGTGGAGATTGTGAGTGTCAAAATTACTCCAATTAAAACCACTTTGTTTCTTTTGCGTTTCATTGTTAAATCCTCCGTTTTAATTTTTGGTAATTAATCGTTTATTTAGTATCTCCGCAAATAATTAACTTTCAATTTCACTACAATCGATTGTTACCGTTACCCCCGTTACAAAAGAGACGATATGAAAATCGGTGTGAGATTATAAAAGTTTTGAAAAAAGTCGTCGCGCTTCAGTCTAGCTCAGTTAACAAGCAATAAATTACCCCCGTCGATTCAAGGTAGATCTTTACTAATAAGCTACCCTTATCATACCGGTTTTAATCGCTTTGTCAACCTACAGAAAAGGTCGAGCACCTCTAATCATTTTGGCAGGCAGGTTAAAGTTTTGACTCTAATGGCTTGGTATTGTGTGCTCCCCTTGTACCACGTTTCCCCTCCCACGAAGAACCGGGTACCACCTGACCGTGAAAACAACTTCGCAGGTTAAACTGTTTAAATTGTACTACGTAGCATTACACTCTATGAATTATTGTGGAAAGATTCGACAGACCGGTTCACGGTTTCAAAATTTATTTTGGGCTTATTTCAGACTTTATATTTATTATTATAACAATATCTTTTCAATAGTAATTCTTCGCCCTGAATATTTTACAGGATTGTCTTCCTTAACTCCGACGACACCGGAATCTATGCCTACGGAGATGATGTAAGAGTGAACACCGATTACAATGCCGGCTGCTATTTCAATGTCCGTATCGGTGCGGGCCACATTGACGATGTTTCATTCGCGGTTGCCGCGCTCAAGCTGTCCGGAGTAAGCGAAAGCAACAAGTCCACTCTCACTTTGCGCTCACCCTGTTCTTCCCCTCCCTCTTCGACAAATAGAGCGCCTCGTCGGTATCGCTGATGAGCTCCTCTTTTTTGCACGGCGTCCTGCCGCTGAACATGGCAAGGCCTATGCTGACCGAGTAGGAAATTGATTTCTCGTACAGCTCGTAGGGCCGCGACGAGATGCTTTTGCGGATGCGCTCTGCCAGGGCCAGGGCGCCATCGAGCGAGGTGTTGGGCAGGATGATGGCGAACTCCTCGCCGCCGTACCGGGCGAACACGTCGCCGAACCTGATGTTCTCGTTCACCCTCGCCGCGAGGTCTTTGAGCACCGCGTCGCCCACGAGGTGACCGTACACGTCGTTGATGCGCTTGAAGTCGTCGATGTCAATCATGGCGAGGCAGAACTCGTTCTTCGCGCGCTCGGTGCGCGCCATCTCGCGCATGAGCATCTCATTGAACGAGCGCCGGTTGAACACGCCCGTGAGCGGATCGGTCTTGGCCTGCACCTTCGTGCGCTTGTGCACGTACCCGTTCTCCACAAGCGGCGCGATGAGCGAAGCGAATACATGCAGGAACTGGTATTCAACGTCTTCGGCCTCGTGCTTCGCGTCCTTGAACACCGCGACGCTGCCGATGGTCTTTCCAAGCGCGATGAGCGGCGCCACTTGCGGCTGCAGCGGCATCGCGGCCTGGGGCTGGCCCTGCACGCCGTCGAACGGCATGAACGAGATCTTTTCCCTCACGAACTCGGCCGGGTCCAGCATGCCGAACAGCTCGTCCCAATCCGCATCGATGCTTTTTCTGAGTTCCTCGGCCCGGGCAAGGCCGAAGCGCGGCATGGCGAACACCTCGCTCTCACCGAATAGACACACTCCCACCACGGCGTGCTCCGCGTGCAGCTTGTCGTTGAGCTCGAGCAG
>JAFGIW010000129.1 GCA_016929415.1 Chitinispirillaceae bacterium
ACCGCACGTGAATGTCGGTACGATCGGGCATGTTGATCATGGCAAGACTACCTTGACTGCTGCAATTACCCGTGTTATGGCGCTTAAGGGGCTTGCAAAATTTGTTTCTTATGATGAGGTAGCAAAGGCGTCCGAATCTCAGGGACGGCGTGATGAGACGAAAATCCTTACGATTGCCACATCTCACGTTGAATATTCGACGGCGAAACGACACTATGCTCACGTTGATTGCCCCGGACATGCCGATTATGTAAAAAATATGATTACCGGTGCGGCGCAGATGGATGGTGCGATCCTCGTGGTCAGCGCGGCTGACGGTCCGATGCCGCAGACGCGTGAACATATCCTGCTCGCCTATCAGGTTGGTGTGCCCCACATTGTTGTCTACCTTAATAAGGTTGATGTTGTCGACGATCCGGAACTGCTCGAACTGGTCGAGCTCGAAATCCGTGAACTTCTGACAAAATACAAATTCCCGGGCGATGAAATTCCCATCATTCGTGGCAGCGCCATGGCAGCGCTTACTAACCCCGAGGACCCGGAAAAATCAAAATCGATCATTGAGCTCATGGATGCGATCGATAATTATATTCCAGATCCGCAGCGCGAGACCGACAAACCGTTCCTGATGTCGGTTGAGGACGTTTTTTCAATCACGGGCCGCGGAACCGTTGCGACCGGCCGTGTCGAGCGCGGCGTGGTCAAGGTAGGGGACGACGTTGAAATCGTCGGATTGAAAGAGACGCGAAAAACAGTCGTTACCGGCGTCGAGATGTTCCGCAAGCTGCTTGACCAGGCCCAGGCGGGAGATAATATCGGGACATTGCTTCGCGGGATTGATAAGAACGATGTCGAGCGCGGCATGGTGCTCGCAAAACCAGGCAGCATCACTCCGCATAAGAAATTCAAGGGGAATGTCTACGTACTTTCCAAAGAAGAGGGCGGTCGCCATACGCCGTTCTTCAGCGGTTACCGTCCGCAGTTTTATTTCAGGACGACCGACGTGACCGGAAACCTCAAACTGGCTGAAGGCGTTGAAATGATCATGCCGGGCGATAACGCGGCGCTGGAAGTTGAGCTGATCGCTCCCATCGCCATGGAGAAAGAACTCAGATTCGCCGTTCGTGAAGGCGGGCGTACGGTCGGCGCCGGCGTGGTCACCGAAATCGTTGAATGATCAGTAGCTGAGATGATCGTAGAAAACAGGTTATATGCCGAGAGATAAAATAACGCTTGAGTGTACGTCGTGTAAGCGGCGCAATTATGAAACCACCAAGAATAAACGGAAGCATTCCGGACGGGTGGAGTTTACAAAATATTGTCGGTTTGAACGGAAAAGAACCGTTCATAAGGAGGCGAAGTAACGATCCTCTTTACGGAATGTCAATGGTATTTTACGATCGGAATTAATCATTACTTTAGGTCTGTAGCTCAATTGGTAGAGTAGCGGTCTCCAAAACCGTTGGTTGGGGGTTCAAGTCCCTCCAGGCCTGCACTTTATGGTCGAACGATGGATAAATTTATACAGTACCTCAAAGATGTACGTTCTGAGATGGCCAAAGTCAGCTGGCCGCAGAGGAACGAAGTGACCGGTGCTACGATACTCGTCGTGGTGCTCAGTATACTGTTTTCAGTTTTCGTATATGCATGTGACAAGGTGCTGCTGTTTATCGTCGGGCTGTTTCTCAATAAGGGAATGTAATTCAAAGGCTTCCAATGGCACTGCGATGGTATGTCGTTCACACCTACTCCGGACAGGAGACGAAGGTATATCAGTATATCAGCGAACAAGTTGCGTCCGGGGACTTCGGTGAGCAGATAAAACAGGTTCTGATGCCGACTCAGGATGTGGTGAAGGTCAAGAATGGAAAGAAAACCAAAACCACACGGAAATTTTTTCCGAGTTATGTTCTTGTCGAAATGGAACTCAGTAAAGAAACGATGCATGCTGTCCGTAACTGCTCGGGGGTCACCGGTTTCGTGGGCGGAAACAAACCGCAGCCGCTTCGCGAGGAAGAGGTGCGGAGAATACTGGGGCAAACTGAGAAAGTTTCACGCCAGCAGATTTCCGAGGTACCCTTCGAAATCGGTGATGCGGTGAAGATCAAGGAGGGCCCTTTCAAAGATTTTGACGGCGTTGTTGACGAGATACATCCTGAAAAGGGCAAGATAAAGGTAATGGTGAGTGTCTTCGGCAGATCGACACCGGTTGAGGTCGATTTTATGCACGTAATTCCAATAAGTTGATAACAGGGGGTTGGCATTGGCAAAGAAAGTTGTTGCTCAGATAAAACTTCATATACCCGCCGGCGCGGCGAATCCGGCGCCACCGGTCGGACCTGCGCTTGGGCAGCAGGGCGTCAATATCATGGAATTTTGCAAGGCTTTCAACGCACGGACAAAGGATGGTGGAGGCTTGGTTACCCCCGTGGTGATTACGGTGTATGCAGACCGGTCATTTACGTTCATCACTAAAACACCCCCGACGTCGGTATTAATCTTGAAAGAGCTGGGAAAAGAGAAGGGCTCCGGTATTCCCAATAAGGAGAAAATCGGGGAACTTACAAAAGATCAGGTAAAGAAGATAGCTCATATGAAACTTGCCGATCTTAATGCAGCCAGTGTGGAAGCTGCAATGCTGACGGTAATGGGAACCGCCCGGAGCATGGGTGTTACTGTCGCCGACTGAAAAATGACCGTACTGAGAAACAGGAGCAGGTGAGCGATGAAACATGGTAAAAAGTACAATGCAGCATACAAGAAGGTTAATAAGATCAGGGAATACGGTGCACTCGAGGCGATAGAATTTCTCAAATCCAACTCAACCGTGAAGTTTGATGAAACCGTTGAAATCGCGGTAGTCCTTGGAGTTGACCCGCGGAAGAGCGATCAGGCGGTCCGTGGCGCCGCAGTGTTGCCGAATGGTCTCGGCAAGACCGTTCGGGTGCTTGCTTTTGCGCAGGGTGAGAAAGAGGCTGAAGCACGCGAGGCGGGTGCGGATTTCGTCGGCGGAGACGACATTGCCGAGAAAATTAAAGGGGGATGGCTTGATTTCGATGCGGTTATCGCAACGCCCGATATGATGAAAGTTGTCGGAAAACTCGGAAAAATTCTCGGAACACGCGGGCTCATGCCGAACCCGAAAGTGGGAACAGTGACGATGGATGTCGGAAAAGCCGTCAAGGAACTAAAGAAGGGAAGGGTGCAGTTCCGCGTTGAAAAAGCCGGAATTCTCCATGCCCCCCTTGGAAAGCTTACATTTCCGTCGCAGAGTATCCTCGAGAACGCGAAGGCATTTATGGAGGCGGTTTACAAGGCAAAACCGGCTTCGGCAAAGGGACAATTCATTAAAAAGATTAGTTTGTCAAGTACCATGGGGCAGGGACTCAAGGTTAACCAGAACGATTTGAAATAGCTCATTCATTTCAATTGGAAAAGGTAATAGAGGATGTCAATCAGAACTGAACGTACGGCGGTTATTGAAACACTGGAAAAGGATTTCAGGGAAGCGAGAGGTATCTTTCTCGCCGATTACCATAAAATAAATGTAGATAAAATCACTCAGCTCAGAGCAAACTTTCGCAAGGCGGGTGTTCGTTACATCGTTGTGAAAAACAAGCTGGCGCAGAACGCCGTTAAACGTATCGGCAGGGAGGAACTGGTCCCGTTTTTCAAAGGACCAACCGCGGTTGCGTTATCGAAAAGTGAAGGTATCACTCCGGCGAAGATCATCCGTGATTTCCAGAAGGAAAACAAGAACCTGTTGCAGCTTAAAATCGCCTGTGTCGATGGCGCCGTGTTCAGCTCCGGCGAGGCGCTCCGGCTTGCGGACCTTCCCGGCCGTGAAGTGCTGCTTGCGCAATTGCTCGGCTGTCTGCAGGCGCCGCTGGGAAAACTGGCGGGATCGCTTTACGGAATACTTGCAAAGCTGGTCGGCACCTTGACCGCCCTTAAAGATAAACAGGCTTCATTATAACCTTAATATGAGAAAAAATACGAATCAATCTTACATTTCAACGGAGGTTCATTGTGGCTACCTTAAGTAAGGAAGAAATTATTGATGCAATCGGAGGGATGACCGTACTCGAATTATCCGATCTCATCAAGGCGATTGAAACAAAGTTTGATGTCAAAGCCAGCGCACCGGTTGCCGTCGCTGCACCTGTTGCAGGCGGGGCCGCAGCCGATGCTTCGGCGGAGGAAAAGACTGAATTCGACGTTGTACTGACGAGTGCCGGCGAAAAGAAAATCCAGGTCATCAAAGTGGTCCGCTCAATTACCGGACTCGGACTCAAAGAAGCGAAAGACCTTGTCGAGGGCGCACCGAAAGCGGTGAAAGAGGGGATCGCAAAAGACGAAGCTGAAAAATTCAAGAAAGAGCTCGAAGAAGTCGGTGCTGCAGTCGAAATCAAATAAAAAAGATCAGGGCGTGTTGACGGATAAATTAACGTTTAATACTACAATTAAATATCGGTATATGGCACGAAACGCTCTATATTTCAAGGTGTTTCGTGTTCTGTATTTTTTTATGGGCTGCCGCATTGTTGGCATAACGATCGAGGGGATGCGCGAATGAGTGCACGAAGAAGCTATTCCCGTATTAAGCGAGTGGCTGAGCTTCCAAATTTATTGGAAATCCAGACAAAATCATATGAATCATTTCTGCAGCCTGATACGACGCCTCGTTTACGGAAAAAACAGGGATTGCACGGAGCTTTCCTGGGCCTTTTTCCCGTCAGCGATGTAAAAGGATACTATTCGCTCGAATATGACGGTTACAAGCTGGGGCTCCCGAAATACACGCTTAAGGAATGTAAGGAACGGGGGATGACCTATGCCGCGCCGCTCAAGGTGGACATGTCGCTTCTGGTGTTCGAACAGGACGGCGAAACGAAAAAATTCGTCGAAAAAATAAGCAACGAAGTTTACATCGGTGAGATACCCCTCATGACCGAGCGGGGAACGTTCGTCATCAACGGCGCGGAACGGGTTATTGTCAGCCAGTTGCATCGGTCACCGGGCATCACGTTTGACGAGTTGGTACATCCCAATGGAAAGAAGCTGCTGACGGCCCGGGTTATTCCCCAACGGGGTTCCTGGGTTGAGATACTTCTTGATGTCGATGATGTTCTTACCGTCAATATAGACCGGCGTAAAAAGATGCCGGCCACCATTCTCCTCCGTGCGCTCGGGTACAGCAGCAACGAGCAGCTCCTGAGCCTCTTTCACGATACCGTCCGCATTGCGGTCGATGAGAAACAGAAAGAGCATATCCTGGGGAACGTTAATGCACGAACGGTTTTTAATGAAGAGACGGGTGAAATTATCGTCGACTCCAACGAGGCGGTCACCGAAGAACGGTGGAAGCGTTTACGCGAGAACAGTATTTCGTATATCGAAGTCCTGAAAGATGTCCCTAATCCGGAAAATATGATTATCCGGAATACCATCGCTGCGGATCCGACCAATTCTGAAGAAGAAGCTTTGTTCTATATGTATGCGACAATGCGTCCGGGGGACCCACCGAATGTGGAAACCGCACGTAATCTGATTCAGCGACTCTTTTTTGATGAGAAACGTTACGATCTGGGGAATGTCGGCCGTTACCGGATGAATACCCGTTTAGGGGTGATTCCGCCCGATGAGGTGACGACTATGACCAAGGATGATTTCATTGCCGCTTTCAAATACATGATCGGACTCAGTGCCGGCGTCGGTTTTATCGATGATATCGACCATCTGGGAAACCGGCGCGTTCGTTCGGTCGGGGAGCTGCTCAGTGCGCAGTTTACCGTCGGTCTTACCCGCATGGTCCGCACCATCAAGGAACGGCTCAGCCTTCGCGATACTGAAAACATTACGCCCCAGGACCTGATTAACGCACGTACGGTTTCAACGGTTATCCAGGCGTTTTTCGGTTCGAGCCAGCTCTCGCAGTTTCTTGATCAGACCAATCCCCTTTCGGAGTTGACGCACAAACGGCGCGTGAGCGCGCTCGGCCCGGGAGGGCTCACGCGTGAACGCGCCGGATTCGAGGTCCGTGACGTCCACCACACCCACTACGGCCGGCTCTGCCCGATCGAAACACCTGAAGGGCCGAATATCGGCCTTATCGCCTCGTTGAGCACATTTGCACGTGTCAACGGGTTCGGTTTCATCGAAACACCCTATCAAAAGGTGGAAAATGGTGCATTAACAGGAGAAATAAATTATCTAACCGCCGACACGGAGGACAATTATATCATTGCCCAGGCGAATACTCCCCTGGATAAGAAGGGCGTGCTGGTTGAAAAGCTGATCTTTGCCCGGTACCGGGGAGATTTTCCGGTGGTTGCACCGCAGGAAATTACCTATATGGACGTTTCGCCCATGCAGCTTGTCAGTATCGCCGCGGGGCTCATTCCCTTTCTCGAACATGATGATGCCAACCGGGCGCTCATGGGATCGAACATGCAGCGGCAGGCGGTCCCGCTTCTTCGGACGGAACCGCCGTTTATCGGAACGGGCCTGGAGCAGCGTGCGGCATTTGATTCCGGGTGCATGATTGTGGCAAAGAACCCGGGGATCGTCGAAAAAGTCGATGCAAACAAGATAACGATTCGTAAAGTAAAAGAGACCACCAGCGACGATATTCTCGGACTCACCGAATTCGATGCCTATGAACTGGTGAAATACGAGCGGTCGAACCAGGACACGTGCATCAACCAGAAGGTGTGCGTCAAGGCCGGTCAGAAGATTAAGGCCGGCGATGTGCTTGCCGACGGCCATGCGACGCATGAAGGTGAACTAGCGCTGGGGCGAAACGTAACGGCGGCTTTTATGCCGTGGCGCGGGTACAACTTCGAGGATGCGATCATTGTTTCCGAGCGCCTGGTGGCGGAGGATATTTATACCTCCGTCCATATCGAAGTATTCGAGACCGAGGTCCGCGATACGAAACGAGGTCCGGAGGAATTAACGAGGGAAATCCCGAATGTCAGTGAAGACGCCCTGATCAACCTCGACGAGAACGGCGTCGTCCGCATCGGAACTGAGG
>JAFGIW010000130.1 GCA_016929415.1 Chitinispirillaceae bacterium
GAATAGGCCCGGCATTAGCACCTTGGTGAGCGGTTTCGTGAAACGGTAAATTGTACCTAACTGCATTTTTTACCGCGGGGTTCGTTTCAATGCAACACTCTCACCGCCGCGGTCGCAAAACAATTTCCTGCGGTAAGTCGGCAGAGATAAACACCTGCTCTAAGATGACCGGTGGAAAATGTCTCGGTATGTGTTCCCTGATGTCGTGCAAACGATGTGTGCGTTTGAATCAGCCTGCCCCGCAGATCGAAAAGCGCTATTGTCGCATTTTCATTCCGATCGACCGAATAGGTAACCTTCAATAAGGAACGTGCCGGTATTTGATGCAATTTTAGAAAAACATCGGAACGGTGTGTTACTGTTTTGTCGCCCCTGACTCGGGCGGGTGTTACGATTCTTGCATAGCTGATACCATCAAACCATGTACGATACGCGTCACCCTCATTCCCGAATAACTGTTCATACCCCAGCACATGGTCATCAATGAAAACGCATACAACTTCCCCGCTATCGACGGTATCCCTTCCTGCATACGCCTGATAGAGAAACAGCGTATCGCCTATATTGACTAACGGCGGACTGTCATACTCATTTGTATCCACGGTGCGGCATGCCATCTGGCGGAACAGTTGAACAGTCGGTTGTAATCCGGTACTAATCAGCCAATTGGAGATAGTGTCCGGTTTGCCCCAGAAATTGGCCCAGAAATCATATATTCCCGGTTCTTTTATTTCCACTACTTGTTTGATAAGCATAGCGTCTTCCCACTCGGGTGTTTCAGATGAAACAATGACTGTTCCACTATTGCCGCTGCCGGTAGATTGATGCCAGCGATTGTCACCGCCGTGGCTCTCTTCAACATACGTGAACTCAAGCGAATCAAAACAGCATGCGTTAAAACAATTCTGTCTACCGGCATCCAAATAATGCTTTTTGCCGAGAGCCTCACCCTCTCGATCGATTATTCCGACAATTGAAGCGTCATAGTGGTGAGCGGAAATGCAGGTGCCGCGCATCCAGAGAAGCGCCGTGCGGTGCTCATTCCACACCGGAACAACAGGACTCAGGTTATCCCGATTGGAACGGCTGGTGATAGGCACCCAATTCCATGTCTGGCCATGATCACCGGTTGTGCCTTTGAAGAGTTCGTGAACACCGAGTGATACATCGTTCCGGGGGTCGAATGTCGACGACAGGTAAACAATGTTCTTATCGTCAGGATCAAGAGCGGTCTGACCGAAATGTCCCTCGAAAGAAAGGGATGGTTTAAGACCGGCTTTGGCGACCAGGGAGGTTCTCCACGCATTCCCGTCAAAAAGACAATAAACGATACGATAATCGGAGGCTCCTTCCGTCCCCTGACTGCCGGGAATGCGGGCAGTGACCACCGTTACAATCGTATCGTCTGGATAGTACTGCACGTCGGTGCTCCAGGCGATTTCCACTGCATCATTCTTAAAAAGGGATCCATCGGGAAATACTTTTGTCAGATGCTCCGGTGAAGCCACATTAAGCGTATCGAAAATCGATTCGTCGATAACCGCACCGGATGAATTGTGGAGTGCACCGTTTTTTATATAACCATGGAAAATGCCACCCGGAGTCTCGGCAGTGCCATGTTCCGTCATGATAATATCAATGCGGTCGAAACCGTTTCCGGAGTATTGACAGAAATCCTCCTGAATGCCCCCATGAGAATCCGCAGTCATACATTGGCCGCCATAACTCCAGGCAGAGTCACTCTCCTGTGAAACCATGCAGTGGAAAGTCCGGTTAGGGCCGCGGACAAAATTGTAGAGTCTCCTTTCCGAGGAACAATAGACCAGGTTTGATGCGGCCGTGGTAAAGTTTGTATTTCCACCATTTGCCGCAGCCCAGTTGAACAGATTCTCCTCATCCCAATCCTGCCAGAAATTGCCGGAAAAAATACGATAATTTGAACCGACGGCATTAAAGGAGGGAGAATACATTGCCAGATACCGGCCATCCCGGCGAACAAGGAATGACGGAGCGTACCGGTTATCACATCGCAAAGTATCCGGATTGCCTTCACGCAGGCTGAACCAATCAACAAAACCTGTCGCAAGATCGCAACGTACGGTCTCTATATTCCCGGCCCGTTCCATCCCGCCTACACCAAGACCGCATGCGATCGAACCGGTTATCAGTTTTTGATTCACGGTATCGATAACAACCCGTTGATCCTGATACAGGCTCCATGCGCCGTTCTCATTAAATTGCTGTAAATTACCTGCAACGACATCCGGTATTTCACGCCCCGTGGACAGTGTACGGATTAATAGAATAATTCCCGTACAAACCGCTCGTTTCATTTCTTCCTCCCTTTCCAGGACAGCTTCTCTGTAATTTAGTTGTCTGAAAGGTCAGATTGTATCAGCAATTTTAACCCAAATTGAGCGATTCCACTTTGCGCTGATGCTGCAGATACCGGTAAATATGCCGCTGTAAAAGCGGCATATTGCCAGAGGAAGCGCGGCTATCGGCAGCAAACCCTCTCCGGACTCTCATGCGGCAGCCGCCCCCTCCCGTCCGTAATAAAGCGGCAGCCATTCCCACTATACCGGCAAAGGGAGGAGCACATTCCTCTCTTTCCTTAACGAATAACACTTTCCCGCGCCTACTTTTTAAACACCACCGGCATAGTACCGTTCATTACGAGCGTCTGCGGGTTCTGTACGTCACCCATGAATATGAATTCGTCCGCCGCATTGCCGGAAGCACTGACGACCCAGCCGGACTGCTGAGTACTGCCGGGATCCTGCATGCGCTTCAGTGATGACGGATCGACCTCGATCGGATTGACGTTTGTTCCCTCGGGCATTACCCGGTTGTTCGAATTGTTGAGTGCCGCAACGATAACAGTCGAATCTCCGGTAAACGGTACCATGTTTCCCGGCCCCGTCATGATATCGATAACTACCGGTTTATTCTCCTCGGTTCGCAGGGTCCCCGGGTCATTGTCAACGGAGGCGAAGGCCACCAGATGATTGGTTTGGCCGCTTTCGGCGACAACCCACTGTGCTTCCGGCGCTCCCTGCGGTTGCTCCCTGCGAAGCGTGGCCGGATCGACGGTAATGACAAATGGATTGGGAGCCGCCACCTTTACCTGGTTTGAGGATGCACTGAGCGCCGCGACTATCGTTGAGGAATCCCCGGCGAACAGCGGCATCATAGGTCCGGGCCCCATGCCCTGGCCTTTGCCCGCAAGGACGATATACGGCTTGTCGTCGATTATCTTGAACATGACACTTAAGAAATCGCCCATCTTTTCCATGATGAAATAGGCTGACGTGTCCGCCTTTGCCGTCCAGATATTCCCCTCCTGGGCAACGGAGGCGATGGTAACGATCTGCTGCGTCTCCATGACAAGCCCTTTATTGCCGGTGCGTGTGAGCGCGGCGTCAATAGAATCCTTCGTACCGATGAAAGGATTGGGACCCTGACTGACCGGGCCGATTGGTTTGGTATACCAGCCGTTCCATGTGCCCGCGGGTCTTTTCGGATCGTTGACGCCGGTAATGAAGACAATGTAATCGAAATTCTCTCTGAAGACGCCTCCGTTTCCGTCATCCCCGTTGAACTCGATAATGCCCATCAGGACCAGCGTATCGGCAGTGCCTGCCGGGTTTGTTATTCGGTAAAGGCTCCCTTCGAGGCGGTACCGATTCGGGGATTCCGGTGCGTTACAGCCGATAGAGGGGTATTGGCCGGGCGACCAGAACGGCCGATCGAACGACACAGTATCGATATTGACATAAGCGACAACGCCCGGTTCGCCGTTTTCCGCGAACGAAAGCACCAGCGTCATATCCACGCTGCCGCTGTCGGGACGCTTCACGCGGTCCATCGGAGGAGGACCTATATTGAGCGGTCCCTGCTGATCGGGATTGACGATCGGACCGGTTGTCGCGCCGCCGATGTTGTTGAAATCCTTGATCGAATCGAGCGATGCGAAAAATTCGCCGATACATGGACCGCCCCCGTTCTCCATATCGGCGAGATCCGCCGGTCCGCGAAGAGTGCTGCCGTCCTGGTGAAAGCGCACCTTGATGAATTTACCGGTGTTCGGCCCGTTGACAAGCCCGAGGCAGAACACCCACTCTCCGTTATTCCACAACAATTTTACCGTCAGGTCAACGCCGTTTCGCGCGATACCCTCCAGTTCGGTGGTATCGATGAAGGCAAAATCGCCCGTCGTATCGGAGAGAAGCGAAAAATTGATCCGCTTCCACGCCTGATCGCCGATTTTAATGCCGCCGAAATAGGTATTGACCGGTACCGACGCTTTGATTGATTTGGACGGCTTGGAATCGGCGTTCCACGCATCGGTACCGAAGAGCATCTCCACCTCGTTGGGGAATCCGTCCTTATCGTCATCGATATTCAGTTCCGGCCGCCATTCCGGACGTCTCTGGAGCGCATCGGGAATGTTGTCGGCCGGGTCCTTGTCCTCAGGTTTACTGGCGGCGTCCTCGGGATCGCTGCCGGCGAACTGTTCGAGAAAATCCGGGAACCCGTCGAGATCGGTATCCAGAGTAAAGTTCGGATAATTGCCGGGATCGTCCTGCGACGTTGCAAACGCTTTTTCTATCCAGTCGGGGAACATGTCGCCGTCACGGTCCGCGAAGCGGTCGTCGGGTTGTTGCGCTCCGGGGTCGAACTGGGTAAGCGTGTTCGCGATATCGGGCATTTCATCCATCAGAGTGAAAATGCCGATACCTCGATGGGAGCCGAAATCGGAATCCGCGATGATATACACCGGCGCACCCGGTTGAATTACCGAAGGGGTAGTATCCCCGATGCCGATCACTTTCCACACATAGACCTCGCTGTCATTGACGGTAAATGACGTAAGTCGCGAGCCGAAACGGGGGATCGGAATGGTGAGCGCTTTCGGATCGACGGAAAGTATGGTCGCCCCGCTGTCAACCGCGCCCTTTTCGCTGATCGTAAGAGTCGTCTTTCGTGTAAATATGAGCAGCCCCTGATTCCCGCCGCCGAGTTCATTGGAAATGGCGATAATATACCCGCCGATGCCGTCCGCTTTCGGGACTGTCCATTCAAATTTTATGGGTGTCGCCACCGAAACGCCTTTCTGCTTCGGACCGACGAATTCGATCGGTCTGGTCTGCTCGAAATTTTTGATTACAAATGCCGTATCGGCGATCGCTTCCTGCTTGAACTCCTCCTTGTTGCCGGAGTAAAGCTCTTGTGCGGCGATCTGCAGCACCATCCATTTGCCGGAGGTAAATACCATCTTCGTCTGGAGCGAGGTCACCCGCTTCTCAACGTCGGGAGGCGGATCGTCCGGATCCACGACGGGGAACGGCCGCTTACCGTCCAGGTAACGCTCCTCGGTGATGAGCTCGATCATCACCTGCGCGGTATCATCGCCTTCCTTTGCGGTGAGATTGCGGATCACAAAGTCGTTTTTAATGCCCAGCATAATGTCCTGCGTTTCAACATTCGTCCCGCTTTTGAGCAGTTTCCCGAAAATGGCCGGGTCGTTTTCGCGCGTATTCCCGTCGATAAACGCCTTGCTCATGTCGGGAGCGAAATAGAGCGTTTCACCGTTATAAACGATCCCGCGATTGACATAGCGCACCGAATCGGTGATATCCTCGTTATCCGGCGTGATCACCCTCGGCACCCTTCCGATACCGCCGTCCGGCCCCATATCTTCAAAGTAAACCGACGTCGTTCCTTTAACAAGTTTCCACGCAACGATCCGTTTTCCCTCGATAACGGGATAGTGAAAGACCGGCGCGATGATGCCGTATTTTGCCAGCCGGTTCCGTTCTTCGGTTTCCGCGCGCATCTTTTCTAGAAACGTACTCAGCTGCAGCCGCGAGGTCTGACCGTCGGGAGCGGTTTCAATTAACTCGAAGGTGGCATGAAAGCTCTGTGCGAAATTCTCGATGTCGCCCGCGATATAGGCGCCCAGGAACTTTTTAACCGCCGAAGCGACCACCCCCTCGATTCCTTCTTTCTGTTCGAATGCGTCCTTCGGCTGTATATGGAACGACACGGTAACCGCTGTTCCGAGAGAATCGCCGAGCAGATCCTTTGCTCCGCTGAGGATCGACAATGTGTACGGCGCCCCCGGAAGCCACTGTTTCTTTTTGATAAACCGTGCGACGTTGCCCTTCACTTCAAAGAATCCCCGCATTGCGCTGTCGTCTGCGGAGGTGAGCGTATACTGTTTGTTGAGCGACAACCCATCGACCGGCCGTGTGAAGATGCACTCTACCGGGAATCCCGACGGAATGGTATCGCCGTCCGTCGGCGCGGTTGTTTTCAAGGCAAAAGGCGGCAGGGAAGCCGCTTCGGCAACCTCGAATATCCCTATATAATCTTTGTCCAATTTGTTAAGGGCAAGGTCTTTGGTCCCCGCCGGAATCACCACTTTATAGGTCGTACCGACAACGAGCGCTTTCTGCGGTACCAGCCGGAGCTCCTTTCCGGCAGGTCCCCAGAGTTTTCGAACCGGAATGGTGTCGATAAGCGGTAATTCGCTGCTGTCGGCATCGACGGTTCCGAGAATAATGCCATGCAGAGAATCACCTGCCGAAACCCGGGTCATCGGTTCCGAGAACGACATAATAATCGGCAACCCTTTCGGAACAGCGCTGCCGATGAACATATTGCCGTTGGCTTCAGCGGCATCGAGAAAAGTCATCAGCATCGGATTGATGTCATCGCCGGCGGCAATGGCCGTATCAGTCACGGTCTCCTTATCCTTTTCGGCCTTGATATCAGGGAGTGCATTAGTGATAATTTCAAGATTTTCACGGTCGAAATAAACGGCGAATACAAAATAGTTGCCCGGTTCCAACTCAACGGACCATGCACCCACCGAATCCGTTTTGACGATCGTATCGGAGGAGGTCGACAAAGCATCGGCATCGTATACCATAATATCCGCACCCGACACCGGCATCACTTTCCGGACTTCAGCTTTTTCTCCCTGCGCATTACGGGCAATGCGCGCCTTTGCGAGCTTCTTGGCCAGCGGGCTCGACGATTCCTGCAGCAAGGTACCGGAGATTTTGGCCATTCCGCTTGTAACCTGCGGCGCCTCTTTGAAGACAATCACCGAATCGAGAAGCGATTTATTCTGCTGGTAAAAAATGGTGATGACAAATTTCGACGTATCGCTCCCGAGTTTCAACCCCAGGCCCAGCGTATCGCCTCCCATCTGCAGCAACGACACTTTTTCTCCGTTTATCTCCACCGAGTCGATATAATCGCTGTTGCCGATGACCGCAGTCAGAAAAATCGAGTCAATCGTTCTTTCAACCGTCGTGTCGCCTGCCGGAGTGACGATCGTCAAAGTCGGCGTTTTCGGCTCTTGCCGGTCGTCGGAGGAAACAGGATTGTCCTTCCTTGTACAGAAAATAACGAAGAGAAGAGAAACGGCCGCAGACAGTAAAAAAACATTGATGCCCCGCCTGAAGAAAGAAACCATATAGGCCTCCCGGATGAAGGTGATGATATTCCGACCTGTATTTGACAATTACTTACAAGGACTTACATGAAGGGAAAGATGGCGTATTGTCAAACTATCATTATATTTCATTGTCAACAACCGACCCGACTTCGCCGTTCGCCGGTTCACGGTCCGGCGCAATAAAATCAAACAATAAAAGCTAATTGTAACGTTTCGGCGACCGGAAATCAAGCGGCAAAAAGTCTTTTTTTTATTTTTAAAAGGAGCATGGGAAGTAAATTGTTGAAATGCAAGGAAATGGGGGAGAATTTAACAGCGCTGGCAAACGGCTTTAAAAATTTTCATTTATAATCTACGTCCAGCTACTTCCTCTGACGGCAATTTTCTTTACCCCGATCCGGTAATTTCAACCGGGCGGCAACCGTCATCGCAGCACCTCATTGACCGCAAGCAAAAGGCCCATAACCGTGTACGGCTTATGCAGGAACCTGTGGTTCTTCAATTTAATCATGTCCGCCCCGGCCTTTTCATCAGTATATCCGCTGGTAAAAAGCACGGCGAATGTTCCGCGCTTCAGCAATTCGTCAACCAACCTCACCCCATTGCCGTCGGGCAGGACGACATCGCTGAAAACCATGTCGAATTTCCCCTGTTCCCGGCCGAATGCCGCCTTTGCTTCTTTCGCGCTTGAGGCATAAAACACGCTGTACCCGTTTTCCCGCAGGATCTGCACCGCAAGGTCACGAACCTCTTCCTGATCCTCAACAATCAGGATGCGCTGCCCGTTTCCCTTCAAAGCGGCCGGCGAAACCGTTCCTTCGCTTTTACGTTCGATATTAACAAAAGCGGCCTGGAAGTATATTTTAAACGTCGTGCCCTTTCCCGGTTTGCTGAAGACATCGATCCAGCCCTTGTGCTGCTCGACAATCCCGTGCACAACCGACAGGCCGAGGCCGGTTCCTTTACCGACCTCTTTCGTCGTGAAAAACGGCTCGAAGATGCGCTGCAGTGTCTCCTTATCCATGCCGGCCCCGGTGTCCTTTATCGACAGGCAGACGAAGCTGCCGGAACGCGCTTTGCTGAATTTAGCGCAATGTTTTTCATCGAGTGTAACATTTTCCGTTTTTAAAAAGATCTTCCCGCCGTCGGCCATGGCGTCCCTCGCGTTGACCGACAGGTTCATGAGCACCTGCTCGATGTTCCCTTCATCGCCTTTTATTGTGTAAAGCTCCTTTTCAAAATCGGTCTCAATGACCACATTTTCTCCTATGATCCTTCCGATCATTTTCAAAACGTTTTCAATGGTTTCGTTGAGATTGAACGGCACATGCTCCTCCACGGGCTGTTTCCGGCTGAAAAGAAGGAGCTGGCGGATAACTCCCGAGGCACTTTTCACGGCATTGCTCACCCGGTTTAAATAAGTGTACCTGGGATCGGATTCGTCCGTCTTCACCATTGCCAGATCCGTGTATCCGGAAATGGCGGTGAGCAGGTTGTTGAAATCATGGGCCACGCCGCCGGCAAGGGTCCCGACCGCTTCCATTTTCTGCGCATGGAGGAATTGTGACTGAAGGCTTTCCTTCTCCTTTTCCATACGTTTTCGCGCGGTGATGTCGCGTATGTTGCACTGGATGACTTTCGTCGAATCCGCCACGTAGACATTGCGGACGAACTCGACGGCGATCTGTCGACCGTCCCTGGTTTCGAGCGGTAAATCTTCGTAGCGAATGTACTCCCTGCTTTGCAGCTCTGCGAACGCCGTTTTGGAGGCGCAACAGTCCTTGAACGGGCCGATCTCCCAAAGCTTCTTGTGGAGCAATTCATCATGAGTGAATCCCAACAGGTCGGCCAGGAAAGGATTAACATCCTCAATCTCGCCGGTCGCGGCATTCAAGATCAGTATGCCGTCCTTGGCGCTCTCGAAGAGCCGCCGGTAACGGACCTCGGAGGCTTTCAGGTTATCCTCCGCCCTCTTGCGCGCGGCGATGTCCTGCTCCAGTTCTCGGTTGGATCGTTTTAATTGCTCCATTTTGGATTCCAACTTGCGGATAAGCGCCTCGTTGTAATGCTTCAGATATACGGTCTCCTCTCCGGGTGCTTCAACCGGAAGCCGGGCCGGTATGCCCGCTGCAGGCGTTGCTCGAGCGGCGGGTGGGCTCCCGGCTTTCCGGATGGTTTCCCTGATGATCGCCATTAACGCATCCTGTTCCTGTGTCTTGACGATGAAACGCTCCGCCCCGAGGCTGATCGCGAATTCCCGGTCCCTTTCTCCCGTGTAAGTGCCGGTGTAGAAGACAAAGGGAATCGGCTTTAAAAGCCCGTCCTTCTTCCATTCGCGGCACAGGGCAAACCCATCCATTACGGGCATCTGGATGTCGGTGATGATCAGGTCGGGCGGATCCTGCCGCGCTTTGTCCAGTGCGTCGGCTCCATTGACGGCGGAGACAACTTCATAGCCCTGGTCCTGCAACTGCTCGTGCAGGAGGTAGATATTTTCCTCTCTGTCGTCGACAATCAGGATCCGGTTCATTTTAATGGGATGTCCCCCTGTAATGCATCGGACGAATTACTCCTGTCGAGCGCGGCCCGGGCAAGCAGTCCGGAGAGCTCTTTCGAGGGTATCGACGCGCGCTCGATGTTGTCCATCGGCAAAGTTAGAAAACTATAATTGAACGGTAGCGACGTTGAATCCGCCGTTATCGACGATACTGACCAGTACTTTTCCCGAATCATTGCACCATTTTTTAATATCATCCGGAAAACTTGGACAGTCCGCATGAACTTCGATTACCGTTCCGGCAGGAAGGGTATTTGCCTTGATGGCAACCTTAAGCACCGGTTGCGGACATTTCATTCCTCTGCAATTGAGAACTTCCGCCATATATAACCTCCTTTAAAAGTGGACACAATATCGGCTCGTTACAATCTTTTGTCAATGTTCCATCCGCCGCTCGCTTCCGTCGCAGTTTCTGATGATCGTCGTTTTAATTGAACCCGTCCCGGTTTTAATCCGTACTTCCAGCGGCATTTTACCGGGCAGACTGTGTGTTGCGCATGAAAGACACGGATCGTAGGCTCGAAACGCCATCTCGATCATGTTGAGCAATCCATCGCTTACCTTGCCGTTTGAGATAAGCTTTTTTGCCGCTTTTTCTACTGACATGTTAATTGCCGCTGAATTTCCCACCGTTGCGACGATCAGGTTGGCCCGCGTGATAATGCCGTTATTATCGGTTTGATAGTGATGTATGAGAGTGCCGCGGGGCGCTTCGACGATTCCGACCCCTTCGGTGGGAGGCTGTAAATCCATATTGCGTATGTCGGGTGAGGTGAGTTCTTCACATGACGCAAGTTCGACAAGCCGTTCCGCGGCATAGAGAATTTCCACCAGACGTGCCCAGTGCATTGCAAGGGTGTTATGTACCGGTTTTGTTCCGATGGTGGAAAACAATCGTTCGTATTCCGCCTGGGCACACGGTGTTGCCATACCCTCCCCGGCATTGAGGCGGGCAATCGGCGCTACGCGGTAGATGCCGCTCTCCTTCCCTTCGATAAAACCCTTCCAACCGATTTTCCGTAAAAACGGAAATTTGGCATACGTCCACGGTTCAACATGTTCACCGATAATAGACGCATAATCGCCGGGGTTGAACCGGAGCATCTCTTTTCCTTCAGGATCGACGACACGTATCACGCCGTCATAAAAATTTACCCTGTTCGCATCATCGACCATTCCCATGTAATTCGTTTCGAGAAAATATACATCCGAAAGTATGAGGTCGAGATACGCGTTATCTGCCAGCACGATATCGTTGAATGCCGTTAAGGTGAACTGAGCGAAGGCGACGGCATCTTTTGCAAACTCCTTGCATTGCGCTCTCATCTCCCCGGTCATCTGTTTGGCAACGCCGCCGGGAAGCCCCAGCACCGGATGAATCGGTTTTCCGCCGATCTGTGTCATTAATTCACGGCATCGTTTTCTGATTTCTATCACTTTTGTACCGGTTGCAATGCCGACCTTGTCAATTACCCCTAAAATATTGCGTGAACTCTTTGGCGCATCCGGACCGACAATGAAATCCGGACCCCCCAGGAAATAGAAATGGAGCACATGATCCTCGAACATGAAAAGATCAAAAAAGGTTTCCCGTACGGCTTGTGCCGCCGGCGTCGGACGGACGCCATATACTGCGTCAAGTGCTTTGACGCTCGCCATATGATGCGCCGTGGGACAAACGCCGCAGATCCTGGAAGTGATTTGCGGCATATCTTCGGCGGGACGGCCCTCAACGAACGTTTCAAACCCTCGCAACTCCGGAACCTGAAAAAACGCTTTTTCAACGGAACCCTTGTCGTCCAAATAGATATCTATTTTCCCGTGACCTTCCAACCGGGTAATAGGATCGATTGAGATCTTTTTTTGCATTATATTTTATCCTTCCGTTTGCTCCCGAGAAGTGAAGCGGAAAGTCCATACCGGTAAAACGTACCCGCCGGGTCGGGTATTCCGGATACGACGCGTTCAATGTCGGCTTCTTCCTCTGATTCAATAACACCTCCCAGTGCGGCCGTCATTCTTGCCCCCTGGTCCGCGCCTGCAACGGGTCCGAAACAACCCGTGCACGGCATGTTTCCTTTTATACACGGATAGTCGCAACCGTCTCGCGTTGACGGACCCATGCAGACTATCCCCTGCGCCAGAAAACATGTTTCAGGGTCGGCAATAACCTGGTGTATCCGTTTAAACTCTTTAATTATCACCGAATCAGGTTTGGTTTCATTGCGGCTACACGACGAACAGAGCGATTTGTCGGATGCAAGCACCGACTTACGTTCAGGTAATTGTCCGGCGACAACCGCCGCCAAAGCGTTCGCAACGATTTTTGCGGTGGGCGGGCACCCCGGAAGATAATAATCAACCTCCATGATGTCGTCGAGCTTGTAAACGGTGTCGTAAAACTTCGGAAGCGTCACCTCCGTGCCCTTATAAACGGATTTTTCAAGGGGGACGATTTTTTCCGGATTGACAATGGTCGGCGATTCAAGATACGACCGGTTAAAAATCCCTTTTTTGCTTTTAAGGTTCGCAAGCGCCGGGATGCCGCCCATCCAGGCGCAATCACCGAAAGCAACAACAAGAGCCGATTTATTACGGAGAAGTCGGGCGACATGTTCCTGCTCGCTCGTACGTATCGCCCCATTTATAAATGAAACCGCGATTGAACCATCCGCCATGGTTTCAATATCGGAGTACTTGAAATCCATGGCGCATGGCCAGAAGACGATATCGACCGCCGCAACGACGTCGAGAACTTTTTCATCCAAATCGATTACGGTTTCTTCACAGCCGCCGCATGATGCGCACCAGTAAAACGCCACTTTCGGTTTCTGTGCCATTACGCCACCTCACTTTCGACCATTCCTCGTAAATGTAACGGACCGAGTTTTTTTATCGTATCGGTCATTTTCTTCGCCAATTCCTGAAAACGCGCGGATTCCCCCGCTGAAACCCAGTCCAGTTTGAACCGTTCTTTTTCAATACCCAGTTGAGAAAGCATTCGCTCCAGAAGCTTGAAGCGCCGCAACGCTTTCATGTTACCGTTTCTATAGTGACAATCACCGGGATGGCATCCAAGGACCATTACGCCGTCGGCGCCTTCGCGAAAGGCTTTCATGACGAACTGCGGATCTACCCGCCCGCTGCACATGACCCGTATCAGTTTTACATTCGATGGATACGGTAATTTTTGTCCTCCCGCCTTATCCGCGCCGGCATACGAACACCAGTTGCATACAAAGGCTATGATTGCAGGGTTGAAATCATCCATGTAACAATCCTCCTATTTCCGCCATGATCTGTTGGTCGGAAAAATGAATCGCACGTGCAGCGCCTCCGGGACATGTCGCCGCGCAGGTCCCGCATCCCCGGCAGATTGCTTCATTAACAACGCAGACCTTCTTCTGTCCATCAAAGTCAATCGCCTTGTAGGGGCAAACGGCAATGCATAGTTTGCATCCGGCGCATTTTATTTCATCGATAATAGTCGTCATGACTTCCAGCGCGATTTTTCTTCCCGGCACCAGTTTTGAAATCGCATCACCGGCCGCGGCCTGAGCGCGTGTTATAGCGGTGGTTACATCACACGGCGATGCACAACACCCCGCAGTATAAACACCGTCGATGCTTGAACCTATCGCGCGCAGGATCGGGTGATCGGCTTTAAAAAAGCCGGCATCGGTAAGGTCCGCATTGAGCATCCGCGCAAGTGCCAGGGTCCCTTTTTGAGGTGTCAAGCCCGTGGAAAGAACGACCATGTCGACGGCTATCGGTTGAAAATCCGGCCCGCTTATTTCGATTGTAGTGCCGTTCTGCACAACGCGCAGGTCCCGCAGGCGCTCTGTTTTGACAAAGTGAGTACCTTCCTCCTTTTGTTTTTCAAAGAATGCCTGCTGTTCGGGGCCGTTAAAAACCAACCTGTCGTGGATTGAATATACTTCCACATCGGGGTTCTTTTTACGTAACAACTCACCCGTTTTTATCGCCGTCATACAGCAGATGCCGGAACAATAGGGAACCCCCCCGTCCGACAGCGACCCGACGCAGTGAATAACGGCGACCGATCGAGGCGGCTCTCCGTTTTTTAAACGGATTTCTCCTCCGTAGGGGCCGTTGGAACTTGCAATGCGCTCAAATTCCGGCATACTGTAGACGTTTTCGATCTTTCCATAGCCGGTTTCGGGAACAGTCGACGGGTTTACGGTGGTACAGCCAGTTGCGACAATAACCGCACCTGCCGACACTTCAATATCTTCACCGGTATCCTCGAAATCAATGGATTGAAACGGACAGACCGCGGCACAAGCGTTACAGGAGCC
The DNA here is from genome assembly GCA_016929415.1 of Chitinispirillaceae bacterium. Taxonomy (GTDB): domain Bacteria; phylum Fibrobacterota; class Chitinivibrionia; order Chitinivibrionales; family Chitinispirillaceae; genus JAFGNB01. The sequence continues at coordinate 14,348 of JAFGIW010000130.1, forward strand.
GTCTGTAAAATGCAGACAATTCGTTTTATCGATAGCCGCGGCGGCAGGTACCGAGCCGGCGAACAATGTGGAAATGGCCTTTTTAGTTCCAAGTCCCAAATTAAAATCGTTATCCACCGTTACCGGGCATACTTCGAAACATGCTTCACAACCAATACATGACTCCTTGACATACCGCGCCATACGTTTGATTTTTACTTTGAAATTACCGAAAAAACCGAGAACGTCCGTTACCGAAGCGTTGGAAATGACACGAATATTTTTATTGTCCCGTACGGCCGCGAGCCTTGGCGACAGAAGGCAAGGCGCGCATTCCATGTTCGGCGCGACTTCTTCGATTTTAATAACGCTTCCACCGAGGGATATTTCCTTTTCAACGATCGTGACCTTTCGTCCGGCGTTTGCCGCCAAAAGTGCGGCCTCGATTCCCGCCATGCCCCCGCCGATGATTATAAGGTCGGTTAAGCACTCCATTGTCTTGGGCTGAAGGTCATCATGCAGGACCGACCGTTCCATGGCGGCATTGATAAGGGCTATTGCCTTAAGCGTGGCCTTTTTTTTATCGGTAGTTACCCATGCGCTCTGCTCTCTGATATTGGCCATCTGCATTCTCGCCATATTAATACCGGCATCGGCCACCACTTCCTGAAACGTTTTCTCGTGCATTTGGGGAGAACATGCGGCGACAACGACAAAATCCGGTTTGTTTTTTTCTATTGTCTCAAGCATGTTTTTCTTTCCGGCAGGCGAACAGAGAAGATCCTGTGTCTCTACGAACGATGTTGTATCGTTACCGGAAAACCGGGATTCGATCTCTTTTAAATCAATGAAATCGGCAATATTGGCGCCGCATTTGCATAGGAAAAGCGCTATTTTTGTTTTTTTTCCATTCATGAAAACTCCTTACGGTAGAGATTTCCGGGACGTACCGACTGTTACATTTCCCATTGCAGCAGCGTCCGACGTATCATTTCTATCACACGGGGGACGGCGTTTTTAACCGCAACAGTCGGCTCCGTGGAAAAACTCGCGACATCCTCCGTTTCAATTCCGAAAATCACGATATCGCCCGGCATCGCATAGCCCAGTTTTTCTCCCGTCGCCAGTATTGTTTCAAGATTCAATCCATGTGAATCCGCTAGGCGGCCTTGTGCCTGCAAATGGTGAACCGAAAATTCGTGACAAAACCCCGGGCAGGCAAAACCCGTGCAAACGGCATCAACGATAATGGCATGAGTAACGTCCACTATATCGTACAATAGATCGAAGCCGGCCGAATAATTGTTTTTAAAATTGACGCTAAAAAATGTTCCGCCCAACGTCTCGGCTGCGTAATTAACCACTCTCAATCCTATTCCGTCATCACAGAGAAGTTCATTGCCGATTCCCAGAACGAGCGTTTTTTTTATACGATCCATGGCGGTATCATTTTTTTCCATTCGGGTCTTTCGAAATGCTTAAGAGGCTTTTAAGCACATCATGAAAGACCGCTTCGGGAACGTCTTTTACGGCAACGACGCTCCCGGCGGCGGAAGGCATCGCAACGACAGTCCGGCCGAAATCGTGCGCCTCAGGTCCGAAGGCCTTTTGAAACACTTTGCCGGGGTTGAGCAGTTCGGGCATCTGAAAAGCGGGCATTTTCTGCAGCAGCTTGATGTAGGTGTCAAACGACGATGAAGCAAGCATACCGGATTGTTTTGCCGCTTCGCACATGCAGGCAATGGCCCTGAAAAGCGCCTGGCCGGGGTTCAACACGGCTTTCGTGCAGCTATCCACCAGCGCTTCGGCCAATGGTTGCGCAAAATGCAGAACGGCATCCCTGGATATATTTTCGATGTTCGTCATGCAGCGGATTGAAGCGCGTGCGGCAATACACAGGCGTGCACATTCCGCGATTGTTTCGACGTCCTTTTTTAAAAGCTGCTCCCATTTTACAGTCATCGTCTCCATTAGTTCCTTACCGCCGAAAAACGCATACCGAAAAAATTCTGCGCAGGTATAGGTATAGGCGACAAAATCAGACATGTTTCCAAGCGAAGAACAGTCGAACCATGTCATCGACGGGTCGTGGTATAGTCCGGCAATACGCCTGGATTGAGTGCCGTCGATAATCCACAATTCCCCGACGCTCGAATCCAGAAAATCCTTTAAGGACAACGGAACCGTGACAAATCGTATTCCGGCCTTGTAGGTGGCTGCGGCGAAACCGGCAACGCCGAGCAGCGGCATATCGCCGAATGCGATGATCACCGCCGACGAATCGATTGCTTTTTCGGAGAGCGCATCGACGATCGTTCCGTATTGCGCGACGGTCCTGTTGTTCGCACCTTCGGGAACGGTGATTTGAAAACAGTCCAGGTCCTTGACTATATGACGAACGCTCTCCCCGTGATTGTTTCCCGTTTGCGAATCGGCGATAAAAACGAATACGGCGTCCGGATACCTGTCATGAAGAATTTTTGGAAACTGCCGGTAGGCGTCATTACCGATACATACCGACAACGGCGTTGTGCCGCCGGACTTTATTTCACACGAATAACCGAAATCCTGTTTGGTCAATTCCGAAGCGAAATCGGAATGCAACAACGCGGAAATGCCTTTTTCGGTTTTTGGTGCAACGGCGGCGGCCGGTTTTGTTACGGGCGCTTCCCTGAGAGGCATTGCCGCCGAAGGCGGCTTAAAATGGTACACCTTTGAGAGTTCGAGCATCTTCTGCGCCAGCGCGTTTTTCTGCACCGGCTTGAAAAGATATCCCTGAACGCCGGCTTTCACCGCTTCAAAGATGTTCTTCTTTTCGTTTTCGGTTGTTTGCAGAATAAACGGCAGTGCCGCGTACTCCGGACACGATTTGACATATTTTAAAAAATCGAGGCCGCTTTCGCCGGGCATATGCCAGTCGGAAATGATGAGATCGAATTTTTTACCCTTTAACAGATTTTTTGCCTCACCGACATTCGATGCTTCGGTAATACTGTCGTAGCCCAGTTCATTGAGTGCCGTGATGGCCATATGTCTGATCATTTTCGAATCGTCGGCGATAAGAATGTTCATAACGGATTGCCTTTGTTAAATGAAGAGGTACCCCTCACTGTTCAACTCGGTGTATAATAGGTTGTTTGTTCGACAGCCCGCGAAGTAAAGTCGTTGCTGATAGTATACAGACTCTCGGCCGAACCAAGAAATAGAGTACCCTCCGGTTCAAGCACACGGCGTAGATGTCCAACAACCGTTTTCCTTCCTTCGATCGAGAAATAAATGATAACATTCCGGCAGAAGACGACATCGAATTTCCCGAGATTATCGAACGGTTTTAAAAGATTGACCTGCTGAAAAGTAACCATGTTCCTGATCTCTTCGCATAATTGCCATGTTTCACCGTTGCGACTGAAATAGTCCTGCCGTTCCCTGGATGAGAGTTGTTTTCCCAGCTCCAGATCACTGAACTCCCCCCTTTTTGCGCGTTTAATTGTCAACGCTGAAATATCGGTCCCTATAATGGTGATATCCTTTTCCGAAAAAACCGACTGTGTCGGCAGCCACCGTTTAACGCAGAGTGCAATGGAATAAGGTTCCTGGCCGAAACTGCAACCGGCGGAGAGAATGCGCAGTCGCGGCGGCAGAAAACGCGCACGTTCCGCTCGACGTTTTGCCGTTTCCGGCAGAACGGTATCGGTAAAAACCCGATACGGGTGCCTATCTCTGAAAAAACCGCTCTCGTGCGTCGTCATTAACGCAAGAAGCTGGTCGACAAGATATGAACGCGTTCCCGAAACGAGCACCGAATAAAAATCGAAAAACGTCATAATTCCTTCACCTACAAGAAGATCGCTCAGGCGTGTGGTGAACAGGTATCGTTTTTCCTCGGCGATATCGATGCCGCTTTCCCGGAGAACATATTCCTTCAGCAGGTCGAATTCCCGATCGCTGATATCCATACGATTATATTCCAATAAGTTCGCACAGTCGTGCGGCGATACGGTCGAGCGGCAGAACTTCATCGGCGAGACCTGCCCGGACGATGCTTCCCGGCATTCCCCAAACGATGGAAGTCTTCTCATCCTGTGCCACCAGGAACCCCCCATGCCGTTTGACCGTTTTGGCGCCTTTTGTACCGTCGCTGCCCATTCCGGTAAGTACCACCGCAAGTGCGCGGTTCCCGAGCAGCGGAGCGGCGGACCGGAAAAGAACATCCGCCGCGGGTTTACACCCGTTCTCCAACGGCCCGTCGGCAATGCGCATGCGTATTTTTCCGCGTGTTTCGCCATGCAGCATACAGTGGAATCCGCCGGGAGCGAGATATGCCTTTCCCCGTACCGGTTCCTCATTGTCCTCGGCTTCCTTGATGTGAAGGCTCGATTTACGGTCGAGTGCCGCCGCCATGGGTCCGGTAAATTCTTTCGGCATGTGCAAAACGATAATGAGCGGTACAGGAAAAGTCGCGGGAATACCGGGAAGCAGATCCATCAGGGCCACCGGTCCGCCCGTCGATACGCCGATAAGGACGGCATCGAATTTCGGAACGGTTGCCGGCGGGTATTCCCCGCCGGATGCCGGAGCGGTCGCAACGAAACGATACTCATGATTTTTTTCAACCTCATTGCGGCGTGCGCGATGTGAATACCGTTTAATGGAATAACACCGTATCTTGGAAAGAAGAAGATTGTGGGTGGAATCGCTTTTGTCGGATACGGCCAGATAATCGATCGCACCGCACGCAAGTGCCGCCACGACATACCTTGCCGAATCAGGATCATTGCCGACGACCAGTATAATAATTCCCGTTTCAGGATATTCACGGGTGACAGCGTCGCAGAATTCTTCTATGCGGGGTCCCGCCTGCACCAAAACGATATCCGGTGCATACAACCGTATCGCATCCAGTCCGGAACGAAAGTCGGGCGCCGTTCCCGCGATTTCGATGTCACGGGTTTCTTTGACGGCGTTGGCGACAAATGCGGCACTCGCCTTGGAAGCTTGAACGATAATAAGGCCGATACGCTTCATTGCCGGAGCTCCTGATACCCGGAAAATTTTCCTGCACGCATGAGAGCCATGATTATTTCTTAATCGCCTCTTCCAGTTTCAAAACGACATCGCTCATGCCGTCCACCGCCTGCATCATCTGCCCCATATTGTCACCGGCGGTTTTCGACGCTGCGCTGGTATACCCGAGATAGCGGGTGGCTTCCTGTATCATGACGGAATTTTCGGCTATTCTATTGTTAAGCTCTGCGACACCGGTGGCCGCCTCCGCGATGTTTCGCGCCACTTCATTGGCGCCGCCGGCGATCTCGGCGACGCCCCGTGAGACATCCGAAGCGCCGCGGGCCGACTCATTGATGAATTTTGAAATATCATTGACGCCCAGCGCCGCCTCGGAAAGATTTTTACTCACCTCAAGCGTCCCTTGTGTCTGCCGGTCGACCATACCCGCGATATTCTTCTGAAGGTTATTGATGGTCACGATGACTTCCGCTATTCGACTGATCGCCGATACCGCCTGCGATGTATTGCGTTGAATGCCCTGGATCTTCTCGGCGATGTCTTCGGTGGCGCTCTTCGTCTGCCGTGCGAGTTCCTTGACTTCATTCGCGACAACGGCAAAACCTTTTCCCGCCTCCCCCGCGCTGGCGGCTTCGATCGCGGCATTAAGCGCAAGAAGGTTCGTCTGCTGCGCAATGACCTGAATAACCGTGGTCACTTTACCGATTTCCTCGGCGCTTTTTCCTAGTTGATTCATAACCTCGCCGGTTTCCGAAGCGGTTTTTGTGGCCTCTTCGGCGACCGATGCGCCTTCTTTCGCATGTGAGGCAACGGACTGGATCGCAATAGTCATTTCTTTCAATGCTTCGTCGATCCGGTTCATATTGGTCGACATTTCAGTCGTCGTTGTCGCGAGGCTTGTCATGCCCGCGCTTATTTCTTCCGATGAGGTGGCGACGGTCCCGATGTTCGAAGATATTTCCTCCGCGGCATTGACAATAGTCGCTACATTCGTCGACATCTGTTCCGATGTAGCGGCGGTTGAGACCGAGTTATTCGAAATCTCCTTGACGATTTCCGCGCTGCTCGTTGTTTCTTTGGCGCAGTCCCGGATTTTATTCGATAAATTCAGACAGACATCAAGCTGTACCTTTTCGGCAACGGATAGTTCCGCGGTGCTCGTTTTTATCTTTTCCATGAGTGCTCGTTGGCGTAAAAATATGGCTTCGACCGATTCGGTCAGGCGGTTGAGTTCTGCATTGCCGCCGCGCGGAAAAACCGGTTGTGAAGCGCCGTCCACGGCGATGGTTTCGATTGCGGCGGAAAGTGAGCGTAACGGTGAACGGATCCCGGCGCTGAAAATCAGCATTATAAACAGAACCATTGCCGCTGAAGCAACCGCGGAGCCCGCTTCGATCCATTGCACCGGTATTGCGGTGGCGGTGTGAAGGACATACGCCAGAACGGCGGGAACAATTGCAATAATCATCAGTCCCGGATACAGGACCGGCGCCTTCGACTTTTTTACCTTGTTGATTGATTTTTTCATATGCCTCTCCTCCAATAAACGATTCCGTACCGTGGTACGACTCAAGAAACCGTAGTATCTATACTTATCAATTTCCCCGCATTCAATAAAATTACCGGTTGCGATTTCAGATTGATGACGCCTTCCATATAGTGTCTGTTATGCTCCTTCAGATGCGAGGGCGTTCCCTCGATCGCCGATGTTTCAACACTCAGAATATCGCCCACGGCATCGAAAAGAAAACCTACCGGCTTGTCTCCCAGTACTTCTGCGTCAAACGAAGGCCGGAAATCGGTGACCGTTCCTAATTCACGCGTGGTCTTTACAATCATTATTTGAGCCATGGAACGGATCGATTGTTTATTTCCACCAAGAATAACGGCTATATCCATTACAAGCACGACAAGCCCTCTGATAGTGACGATCCCGCTGATCTCATGCCGGATTAACGGAACGGGAGTTATCGGCACGGAAGGAGTAATTTCTTTAATGATGCGAATATCAAATCCGTAGACCACATCGTCAAGGAGAAACGTGACGATCTGACGGGAGCTCATATTTTTTTTTCTTGCCATGGCATTACCGCATTTTTGCTTTAGTCAGAATGGTTTCAAAGCAGGATATGATCCGGGGAAGGTTACCTTTCGAACAGAATGCGTCAAATCCGGCGTCCAGCGCTCGTGGTCGGGCAACCGTCTCATCCATTGCCGAAATCCCCATCAGGGGCAGCGAACGGTGATTTTCGCTGGATCGTAAATGTCGTGCCAGTTCGAACCCGTCCATAACCGGCATTTCAAGATCGCTGATGACCCCGTCCACCGGCGTATGTTCCACAATTTCCAGCGCTTCCCTGCCGTTTACCGCGACAGTCACGAGTACCCCTATCCCCCGCAGGTAGGAGCCGAGAAGCGCACTGAAAAAAGATGAATCTTCCACAAGAACAACGCGTCGTTGTTTGATCTTGTTTCGATCTTCCGAGGAATACCACCCCGGCTCGACCGCATCGACAAGCGCGCAAAGGTCGAGAATACCCGTCAGGTGTCCGTCGACAAGTTGCGTTCCAATAATGATGTTCTGGCCGACGGGACCGGGTTCGATACTGTTTTCCGTATCGACAATGTCGATTATCTCCGCGGCGGCAACGCCGATGGGTTTGCCTATCCGCGGAATAATGGTAAAAAGGTATGGCGAATCGCCGCATATCGAAATATTGTTGATTACCTTTTCAAGACGCACCAGGGGTACCACCGAATTTCCGAAACGAAGATATTCGCGGCCGCCGGATGTCTGCAGTTCATTGACGGAAACCTCGTCCACCCGCAGAAGAAGGCTGAGCGGAAGTGCGAACCGTTCCTTTCCTCCCGCCGAAAACACCAGCATTTTCTGACGGTCGTCGTCACTGCTGCGTGATTTTACCGTTTTCGTATCTGTTGTATCGCAACGCACCCCGCCCGTCCGGGCCAACTCAGGCACATCGATGATCAGGGCGGTCGAACCGTCGCCCAGGACGGTAATACCCGCATATACCCGGCATTTTTCAAGATGTTCGTGCAGCGGTTTGACCACGATTTCCTCGGTGTCGACTATTGTTTCGACACATAGACCGAATTGGTCGCTCCCGACCTGCAGAACGATAATATACAGTGAGTTGAGGATCGATGTCCGCCGGTCGCGGGGGCCCTTTCGCTTGTCATGGTTGACGTTGCCCTGCTTCTGACGACGGTCGGGGGCTTGTTTGCGACGATCCATTTTTCTCTCGTTCGTTTCCGGATCCCGGTACGTGGGCCTGATTTCAAGCACTTTTGACAACCGCATCAACGGCAGCATTTTACCGCGCAGCCAGTAGACCTCTTTATCGTCTATTTCATGAATCGACTGGTATACTTCATCGCCATGCAGCCAGACCACTTCGTTGACGTTGACCTGAGGGATAGCAAAACATTGCCCTTCAACGGTCAGAATCAGTGCGGGAATGATGGCCAGGGTCAGGGGGAGATTTATGGAAATTGTCGTACCCGCACCCGCCGCCGATTGGATTTCAATAATTCCCCCGAATTTCTGGAAAGACGTTTTGACCACATCCATACCGACGCCCCGACCGGACAGATCGGTTACTTCGGAAGCGGTTGAAAATCCCGGCAGTAAAATCAGTTCGAATGCCTCGCGATCGGTCATCGCCGTTGCCGCGCTCAACGTACAGAGGCCTTTTTCGATTGCCGCCGAACGCAGTAGATGCGGATCGATACCTTTTCCATCGTCATCGATCCGGATGTTGACCATTCCCGCCTGATGCCGTGCGGAAAGGCTGATGTGCCCGACGGCCGGTTTTCCCGCCAGTAAACGGTCTTCCGCCGCTTCAAGACCGTGATCCGCCGCATTACGTACCAGATGGGTGAGCGGTTCGGCGATATTATCGACGATACTTTTATCGAGTTCGACATCGCCGCCGGAAATGTCGAGTTCTATTTCTTTTCCGAGCGTTCTGCTTAAATCCCTCACGACACGCGTGAAACGGCTGAAAACGTTCCCGACCGGTCGCATTCGCGTTCGCATGACCGTCATCTGAATTTCCATGGTTACCGTGTTGAGCCGCTGGTTTACCACTGAAAGTTCCTGCGTATTCCCCGCAATGATCAATTGGGTGTTCCGGTTTCTCACCACTACAAGCTCGCCCACCAGGTTCATGAGTTTGTCCAGTAATTCAACCGGTATACGAACCGCCTGTTCATCAACGGGAACGGCGACTGAAGCGGCGGGGCGGCTGTCGTCGTCAGTCAACAATTTCGGGGCCGGCCGGTTTTTTCCCGATGTCGATTTTACGGCAGTCGTTTTATTTTCAGGGAGAGGCTTTTTGATTTCCGCGGCACCCGTTTCCGCGCGTGCGACCCGATCACCGCCGTTCGCGGATGGGATTTCTTCAGGCGTATAGCGATAAAAAGAAACGGGGATGACCTCAAGCCCCGGAAATAATATCTCGGGATCATCGATCACGGTTGCCAGAAGAAAGAAACAGGGCATCGTCCGGGCGGGATCTTTTACCGGTTCATTATAATCCGCTATAATCGTGCCGACGGAGCAGATCTTTTGATAGAGTTCCGCGGGGGTGCAGTTGCTCTTTTTACATTCGAGTACGATGTCCAGGGCAAATTCATACAGATGGAGCGACTGCGCCCGGACAACGGAGAGATCGCAGCGTTTCAAGTCGAAATAATGTTCGGCGGTTCCATCCTTTTCCGGTTTCGGCGCATTGCCCTGCGTCCTGATTTCATTGACGACACCCGTCAGCCCCTCAATGACCGTGCCGGTGTCCGTCAATAAACGTTCGTCGGCGGATGCAATGCATGTTTTCAACCTGTCCAGACCGTCGAGAAGCAGTTGTGTGACGGCGCGGGTAGGTGCGGCCGACCCTTCACGGACCAGTCCGACGACATTCTCCATCGCATGCGCCAGTTCCTTGATTCCGTTCAAATCGACACATGCAGCTCCGCCTTTGATCGAATGCAGCGCACGGAATAGCCGGTTTACCGTTTCGGCGTCGGGATGTTCTCCCGACTGCTCGAGCGCGAGGACATCCTCCTCGGCGGTCAACAGTTGTTCGCGTGCTTCGGCGAAAAATTCATCGACAAAGTCATTCTGTGCCAATTTTAGGATCTCCGTATTTACCTGCCGGCTCTTCGGCCCGCATTAGGAAGACTATCGGGAGCGCGGATGTAAACAATCAAATTTCAGTTATTGAAAACCATCACAATCGGTCCGCCGCGGACAATGAAGGTCAATGAAAAGCCGGAAAGTCAGTATACCATTGGAAAGCCGACTCTTCAAGAACATTGTTACAGCCGCACTGGAAAGTTATATCGTTCGAAGATTATTAGTCTGTTGCAGCCTTGTCGGTGAATTCATAATTGAAAAAGAGTTACATGATTGTTATAATTGAAAGGGCACGTCCTTCTTAGCGTTCACGTCCATAACAATAAATGCCTGATCCGTAGTCTATTATATAATTTAAAAGACACCGATGAATGCACTCAATGACCATTCCGAAATCGTCGAACCGCACATCCTTGTAGCGGACGACGAAAGCGATATACGGGAATTGATATGCGAGATCCTTGCGAACGAGAATTACAACGTCGCTCCGTTTGATCCGAATTCTCCGGACGAGCATGTTCTTCACATGCCGTACGATGTCGTTATCCTCGATATCTTCATGCCGAAATACAATGGTTTCACCCTCCGCGAGAAAGTGATGGAACATTCTCCCCACGCCCAGTTCATCGTCATTACCGGACAACCAGACTCCAGTATGATCGAGAGGGTGACGAAACTCGGGATTTACGGTTTCCTCACCAAGCCGTTTACCGTCGAGCAGATCAGATACACCGTCATGGGAGCGGTCCGCATGCGGAAGTTCCTGCGGAAAAGCCCTGGGAACGACGACAACGCGGCGACGAAGAAAATAGACCTTATCGGCGCGTTGCGGCGAATCGACGCGATCGTCAACTGCATGGGCGAAGGGCTTCTCGCCATTGACAATGACAACGCCGTCGCGCTCATGAACGGCGTGGCGGAAAAAATAACGGGCATGCGGTTCGGTGAATGCGCCGGCGTGCGCCTCGATCGCTGCAATGCAAGGACCGAGGTTAAGGAATACCTTCTGTCGCGCCTGGCGGAAACGGCTGCCGAAAATAAAGAAAATGCGCTGACGGTGCATATCGACGGCGCGGACGCCCGTTATTATACGGTGAACATGCAGGATGTCAGAAACGAATCCGGCGAACGGGTGGGCAGGGTGGTGCTGTTCGTGGACCGGACCGATGCAAAGCATATGGAGGCTCTGCGGGATTCGTTTCTCAGCGTGGCGGCCCACGAGCTGAGGACGCCCATTGCCGTAATGATGAACTACCTCTGCCTGCTCAGGAAAAAGGATAACGACCGTGAAATGCGGACCATCGCGATAGAAGACATGCTTTCGGCGAGCCGGCGCATGAAATACCTCGTCAACAGCATCATCAACTTCGTCATGCTTTCCGGGCGGGATGTTTCGGTATACAAGACGGCTGTCGACATCGGTTCGATCATCCGCGGGGAAATGAAAAAAATCGAAAACGAAGCGAGGGAAAAAAACCTCACCTTCGAAGTGACGAAGTCCCTTGCGTCGGCCCGTTTTTTTTCGGATCCGGATCTTGTTACGATCGCCGTTTATAATGTATTGAACAATGCGGTCAAGTACAACCGGGAGAACGGCGCGGTGCGAATCGACATTAAAAACAGAGTCATTAGCGGGGAGCCGGGGATAGTGATCCACGTTGACGACGAGGGTGAAGGACTCTCTCCGCAGGTGGCGGGCACTCTTTTCGAGAGCTTCACCCAGGGGGAAGAGCATCTGACACGGATCCATTCGGGGCTCGGGACCGGGCTGTTTCTCGCGCAGCGGGCCGTACGACTCCTGGGCGGCTTCCTCCGCGCCGAACCGCTGCCGGGCCGGGGAAGCAGGTTTTCGCTGGAGCTTCCCTGCAGCAGGACCGTAGCGGCGACCCGTGAAATTTCAACGGATATTCAGCAATCTTGAAATGGAGGAACCATGGCGATAAAAGTGCTCGTTATCGACGATGAAAAGCTGCTCGTGAAATCCACCTGCATGGCCCTGTCGTTTTACGGATTCGAGGCAAAGGGGGCGCTCGACGGCAGGGAAGGCCTGGCGGAGGCGGTGAATTTCGGACCGCGGGTCATACTGCTCGACATCATGATGCCGGGGATGGACGGGTGGGAGGTGCTGTCGCGGCTGAAGGCTGAGGAAGCGACGAAAAAGATACCCGTCATCATTTTCACCGCGAAGGAACATCCCAACGGGACGGCGCTGGCGCGGTCGAAAGGGGCCGTGGATTACGTTCCGAAGCCGTTCGAGCCCGAAGATCTCGTCGCGGTGCTGAATAAATACACCGCAGTCTGATTTACCCAAGGAGAACCTCATGAACCTGAACATCGACCGGGAGGAGCTGGAACGGATCGCCGATTGCCTTCCCGCGGGGATACTGGTTTTCGATGCGGAAATGCGCATCAGAATGTGGAACGATACGGCGCTGGAGCTTACGGGCATCGGAATAGAAGACATACTGTCGGATAAGTATTCCGGCCTCCTGGAAAAAAAGGTGCTTTCGATGCTCGCCGATGCGGGGAAACCCGGGAACTCCTTTCACCAACGCATTCATATTGAACAGGGAAAAAAAACAATCGGTTATACGGTAAAGCCCCTGCGGTACGAGGGACGCGCAGAAAAAGTCCTGATCGTCGAAGACGCCACGAAGTATCTGGAGATGGAGAGGATCAAACAGGATTTCATCAACTCGCTGCTCCACAAACTTCGGGGGCCGCTCTCCACGCTCAAGACCTCGCTCGCCATGCTCCAGGGCAAAACGGTCGAAGATCTCTCTTCACAGACACGGGAAATTATCGATATGGGATACCATGAAGTCAACCGCCTCGCGACGCTGGTCGGCGATCTTCGTGACCTTTTCATTATTGAAACCGGAATCGCCGAAAAAGAGATGGAGATCGAAGCGTTCCCCCTCTCCTCGGCACTCGATCGCGCGGTCGAAGAGATCGGAAAAATGGCCCCGCCGTTCGACACCGTACGCCGGCGGCTGGTGCGTAAAGGCTCATTGAATGTCCGTGTAAAGAAAGATTTCGAAAAACTTAAGAAAGTTTTTATGATACTGCTGAAAAACGCCCTGATGTATTCGCGGGAACAGGATGAAGTGACGGTTGAATGCGACAGCGATAACAATTCCGTCGATATACGGGTGCGCGACCGCGGCATTGGACTCTCGGAAAAAAGCATGCCTTTCCTTTTCGACAAGTATTTCCGGGAGGATAATGAATCCACCCGAACGCATGAAGGAAACGGCCTCGGCCTTTTCATCGCAAAATCGTTTATCGAGCTGATGAGGGGAACCGTATACTGCGAAAGCGTACAGGGAAAGGGGTGTGTGTTTTTCGTTTCGCTGCCGATCGCCGGGGCGGGAAACCATGAATAAATCGGAATTTCTCGTCAATCTTGAAAATGTCGAAAATCTTCCCACGCTTCCCGCGGTCGTCAGGCAGCTCCAGACCCTTATGGCCAGCCCGCTTTCGAGCATGGCGCAGATCGCCGCCGTAATCACCAGAGACCAGGCGATCGCGGCGCGCACGATCAGGCTGATCAATTCCGCGTTCTACGGCATGGGCGGAAGGGTCACTTCGATCCAGCACGCAATCGTGCTTCTCGGTCTCAACACCGTCAAGAACCTCGTAACCGGCGTATCGGTGTTAAAAATTTTCAACCAGCCGCCGGCCGCGTCGCTTTTCGACCGGGAGAAGTTCTGGCTGCATACGTTTGCATGCGCTTTGGGAGCCAGGGCCATAGGTCGTGAGATAAACGCGCCGGAACCTGAGGATTTTTTCCTCGCCGGACTCCTGCACGACATCGGCATACTCATCCTCGACCAGTTTTTCCATGAGGAATTCATCGAAATCCTTCAGCGCAGCGCATGCGACGGAACCGGTTATATCCATGCCGAGAAAGCCGTGCTTGGATTGACTCACGAGGATGTGGGGGAATTCGTCGCCCGTAAGTGGAAAATACCGGAACTTCTGATGCTTTCGATCCGTTACCACCATAATCCGTCCGAAGCGGACAATCTCTGCGCCGGAAGCGTCCCCATCCTGTCCGCCGTTCATATAGCCGATGTGACGGCGAACAACAGGGGTCTGGACATGGGGCATCCTGTCGGGGAAAAAACCTGCGACGCCGCCGCGATGCGGACCGTCCGAATGACGGAGCGCCGTATCGAGGAGTTGTTCGACGGTATCGTGAAAGAGGTAAAAGCCGTTGCCGCCGAATGGGGTGTTTGACGGGGGAAAACGATTATGCCTGCCGATAATGAAAAAAAGGAAGACGACAAACTAGCTGCGCGGATCGAAAAGCAACTCGCCGAAATCGAGACGGGCGAGATATTGCGCGACATGACGAAGGAGTCTCTCGAGGAAAAAGGCTTCATTGGCGATAATTCCGTCGCTCTTCCCGGGAAAATATCCCGGCGGGAGACGGAAAAGGAACATTTGCTGTTCGAAGCGGATGTCGATTATGAACGGCTCCCGGACGATACGGTCGTCGAGAAACTCGACGCGGAACCGCTGCTTCATCTGAAGGAGGTAAAGAGAGGACAGTTGCTTGCAGCGAGGAAGGAGAACGATTCCGTTCCGTTTTCATGCGGAATCAACGTAGCGCTGAAAATAACCGAAAAAAGAGAACTCTACTATGCGACGGCGGCGGGAAAAGCCGTCATCATTAAAAACCGCCTTCACGTCATCCCGCCCGACCGTGACTGCAGCCTGAAGATCCGCATCGACGATGCCAAACTGAATGCGTTTATCGATTGCATACCCGGTCTGGGCGCCGGGAAAGCGCTTACTCCCGATTTGATCATTAAGGAGCTGAAAAACAAGGGCGTCGTGTACGGAATCGATAACGACGCTATTCTGAAAGCAACCGATGAATCGGAATCGACAAAAAGAACACTGACCGACATCCGCGCTGCCGCGGGATGCGAACCGGGCCGGGGCGAGGACGGCAGGATCGAATTCAATTTCGATCCGGAGGGGAAGGAAGACGATTTCAGGATACTTCCCGACGGGAGGATCGATTACCATACATCGAAAAACATCATCATGGCCGAAAAGGACCAGCTGCTCGCGCAGGTAGTGAGGCCGACGCCGGGCAAACCGGGCATCAACGTTTTCTGCGAGGAAATCCCCGGCGAAAGCGGTATTCCGGCATCCCTCATTCCGGGCGACGGCGTAAGAAAATCCGATGACGGCACCCAACTGTTTGCCGATTCCGCCGGCAGCGTGATAATAAACGGTTCGCTCATCGAGGTGGTAAACACCTATATCGTCAACGGCGACGTCGATTATTCCACCGGCAATATCATTTTCAACGGAAACGTCCTGATCAACGGCAACGTCCCCGACGGTTTCGAGGTCAAAGCCGAAGGCGACATCATCGTCGCGAAGATCGTGGAGTCGGCGCGACTGGAAGCGGGCCGCGATATCGTGATAAAAGGCGGAGTTCAGGGCAAAGGCAAGGGCCTGATTTCAGCCGGGAGGGACATTCGCACCGGGTATGCGCAGAATGCGCGCCTCGAGGCACAAGGCACCATCTATATCGACAATTTTACCATCAACAGCTATATCTTTACTTCCCGATATCTTGTCATGAAGAAAAAGCGGGGATCCGTCATCGGCGGGGAGATCTTCGCCCAGCGCGGAATCGACGTGAAGGTCCTCGGCTCCGAAACGGGGGTCAAGACGTTCGTCGAGGCGGGAACCAATTACCTGATCATGAGGAAGATTTCCGAACTCGACGAGACGATCGATTTCTGCGAAAAGAACGTTGCAAAAATCGAAAGCAGTCTCAAAGAACTACACACCCGGATAAAAGAGGGCCAGAAGCTTGACGAGGGACTTAAACAGGTCGTTTCGAAGGCGCTTGAAAAAAAAGACGAAATCGAACAGCAACGATCCGTAATGCTTTCCAGGCGCTCCGACCTGCAGGCGCAGTCCCGGGAAAATGAGACATGCTACGTCAAAATAAGCCAGACCTGTTATCAAGACGTCTTCATCAAAATAAAAGAATACAAGACCCTCGTGACGAAACCGAGAGGAAATGTCAGGTTTTTTGAAGACAGGAAGAACGGCCAGCTGGCGGCGGGGGCGTATTGATCATGGGAAGATTGTTTTCACGGAAAAAACCTACCGGCATGCCTTCCGCCGGCGATCATTCGTCTGCCGGAATGGACAACAGGTTTCGCGACCTTTTCGAACTGATACAACATACCGAGCGCATTACTACAAAAATTCACGGCATTCCGGAAAAGGATGCCATTTTTTCCATCGTTGAACATGAACTGAGAAAATTAACGCATAACCGTGCGCTGATTCTTCTGCTCGAAGAGGATAATAAAAACGCCGCCATAAGGTTTGTTACCATTCCTGACAAAATATTAAAGACCATTGATGCGACGTTAGGTTCGTCCGCGAGTAAGTTGACAATAAACATGGTGAACGGCACGGTGATGCGACGCGTTATCGACACCGGTGAAACGTATTCCTTCAAGACGATCGAATGGGCGAAAGAGATAATGCCCGGTCCCTTGGCATATACCGTCGCGGCCATAACCGGACATCTGCGGAAAACGACCATCGTCAGCCCCCTGACGGTGCGCGGCACGGTAAGGGGCATATTCGCCATGGACAGCCACGAGATGGTTGATATTTTTCTCCTTTCCGTAAAAAATCTGGCGCTGCATATATCGGCAGCGCTTGAGTTCGCGGAACTGAACGAAAAACGGGACATTCTCGAAAAGGAACTCCGTCGGAAGGAGGCCGCGATCAGGAGTATTTTCATGGCCGCGCCGGTGGGCATAATCGTATCCGAAAACCGCACTATAATAAAAATCAACCGTCGGGTGTGTGAAATTACCGGGTATACCGAAAAAGAGCTGCTCGGTAGGAACAAGTTCGTACTTTTCAATAACGAAACTGAATTCGATCGTGTCGGCAGAGAGTTGTACGGTAGTCACCCAGGCGACGAACGTTCAAGCGTCGAAACGAAAATGAAACGAATGGACGGCGTCCTCATCGACGTGATGCTGACCGCCTCATCAATAGAAGGAACCGACTGTACTATCGTCACCTTGACCGACATTACCGAACGCAAACGGGCTGAGCGCGCATTTGCCGAGTCGGAGCGGAATTTCCGGCGGATGTTCGAAATCACTTCCGAGAGCGTTGCGTTGTTGGACCCGGAAACCAACCGTTTCATCTCCGCCAACCCGGCGATGTGCGCGCTTTTCGGTTATTCGGAGGAGGAGTTCCGCTCGCTTTCGCCGGAAGACATTACGCCGCAGGAAGCGAAGGAGATCATGCGGGGTGCGATGGCGACGCTCGCCGAAGGCGGTAACATACCGGACCATGAAGGAATCAGCGTCCGGAAGGACGGTTCGAAAATAAATGTCCTCGTAAGCAACCGTCATATGCTATGGCATGGTAAACCGGTATATCACATTACTTTCAAAAACATCACCACTCTCAAGGAAATACAGGAGCAACTGCGAAAAAAGAGCCTCGAAGTCATCGAGTTCACCAACATGGTCACCCACGACCTGCGCAAGCCGCTCACGACCATGAAACTCGTAATGGACATTACGGGCAAAGGGGCCTTCGGCGCGCTCAACGACGACGGCGTTGAAGCGATCGGCGCCGGTCTGGAGACCGCGGAATACATGCAGGAGATGCTTGAAGACCTCATGGCCTGCGCCAGGCTCGATGCGGGTAAGCAGGAACTGACGATCGAGGAAACCGGTTACATGGAGCTGGCGGGTACGGTTATCTCACGGCTGAAATACCAGCTTGAAGAGAAAAAAATCCGCGTCGAGACCGCCGGCGAGGAGGTGACCGTCCGCGCCGATACAAAACAGTTGACGCGCGTGCCCATGAACCTTGTCGGCAACGCCGTGAATTACATAGGCAACGGCCCCGATAAACGCATCCGCATCGGCTGGGAACGACGCGACGGAGCGCCGGTCTTTTTCGTGGAGGACAACGGCATGGGCATCCCGCCTGAAACGCAGAAACACCTGTTTGAGAAATTCAAACGGGGAAGCAACGTGTCGGGCATCGCCGGAACCGGGCTCGGCCTGGCTATCGTCAAGGGGATCGTCGAGGCTCACGGCGGCAGTATCCGGTTCGAGAGCGAAGAGGGAAAAGGCACGACGTTTTATTTTACGCTGGGCCGGAACGACGGACGGCCTCCTGACGCCGAAGAGCGTTGAATATCATATACCCGGAACGGTTGGCCGGAAACCGGCAACACCGTTTTCATTCCGTCATTATTTTTACCCGGCCCGCCGCCGCGGATAGTTTTTGACAAAGAAGGTCATTCATCATATAATGATAACCGCGGAGCCACCGACTTCACGGATAATTATATATGAATCCCTCTTCGCTGCCGTCATTGATCTGCCTGTTCGCCATGCCGCTTCTCGGCGCCTTCATCTATTCCCGCAACCGGCAGTCGCGGGTCCACCGGTTGTTTTTTTCCCTTACCGTCGTGATCGCCTACTGGGCCTTTACCGAATTCAATCTCCGGCAGGCGGAGTCCTATGAAACCGCCCTTTTCTGGACGAGGGCGGGATGTTTCAAAATAATGTTAAGTCCGCTGCTGATTCATTTCATTCTATCGTATATCGACAAATGGAAGGAATACGACCTGTTTAAGGCCGTCTGCCTCACCTACTTTCCCGCAACAGGGCTGGCGATCGCGGATCTTCTGACCGGGTCGATCAACGGTTTCCCCGTCAAGGGAGCGTGGGGATGGACGATAGGAAGACCGGTCTATCCCGCGCTTTTCGTTTTTTACCTTGCATGGAAAGCGACGGCGCTTGCATTCGTGGCGAAAGAGACGAAATCCTACCTGAAAGATGCCGACGCACACGAAAGAAATTCCTTCCGTCTTTTTTTCTACGGGATAATCGTCGCAATAATCCTCGGTATCGCACTGGGCGCGATACGATCCGGATTCCCGGATATGTCGATCGTCGCCGCATTGTTTTTTTCAATATACCTGGGTTTTATTATATCGAAGTACGGCCTGTTCCTTTCCCCTTCAGACACCGCGGACGACATCATCGACCTTATGGGCGACTGTCTTATACTTACCGGAACCCGCAACCGGATCGTTCGCGTCAATCGCGCACTGCTCAAACTGACCGGCTATCATGAAAAAGAACTTATCGGGGAGAACATGTCCCGGTTGATCGACAATTCTTCGTTTACCGTCACTCCCCGTGAGAAAGATGAACTCATCGATTCCAGGGAGGCGCGGCTTGTTTCCAGGGCGGGCCGTTCGATCCCGGTGCTCCTGTCGCGGACGATTGTTTACAACAGGGGCAATATGCCGCTGGCCTCGGTCATCATGGCGAAAGACCTCACGTTATGGCATAAATCCCGGGAGGAATTCGCGCGGGCCGAGAAACTCGAATCGTACGAACTCATCATAAGAAGCATCGTTCACGATTTCAACAACCTCCTTGCATCGATTTCCGGTCATCTGTTTATTGCGGAAGAATCGGGGACGCTTCCCGAATCGACAAGGAAAAATCTCGATAACGCCGAAAAAGCCGCTCTCGTCGCGGCGAATCTCACACGGCGTCTTGCACTGTATGCAAAAGAGAGTGCGCTTGAGAAATCGGTCTGCAGCCTCAGGGAAATCATCGACGAATCGGCGGAGCTTGTACTCAAAGGAACTTCGATACGGTTCGAACTGGTTTCGGGCAACGATGTATGGCCGGTGAATGTCGACCGCTACCGGATGGTCGAGGTATTCATCAATCTTTTCATCAATTCCAGGCAGGCGATGCGCGATACCGCCGGCAGGATAACCGTCCTGTGCGCCAACCATAAGGATGACGCGGGGAATGACTACGTGAAAATATCGGTTCGTGACGAAGGGGAGGGTATTCCCGAGACAATCGCCGCCAAGGTATTCGAGCCGTTCTTTACGACAAAACCGCAGGGAACGGGACTCGGCCTTTCCATCGTCAAAAACATCGTCGAATCCCATGGAGGAACGATAACCGTACAACCACGGCGGAATATCGGCACCACCTTTACCATTCTGCTGCCGAAAGCATCCTTTGCGCAAGAAACGGTCGTTTCCGTTACCGATTCCGGAGAAGCCATGCCGCCCGTAAGTATCCTTTTAATGGACGAAAACGATTCGTTCAGAATGGCGTTCTCGACAATCCTCGGCCAGTTAGGCCATAGGGTTGAACAGGTGAAAAACGGTTCCCATGCGATCGAACGCCTTGTCAATGCAAAAGCCGAAGGCATATCGTTCGACTGCGTCATCCTCGATCTCATTGTAACGGAGGGCGTCGGCGCCGTGCAGGCGATAAAGCGGATACGTGAAATCGATCCCGCGATCAAGGCGATACTCACGAGCGGGCACGCCGACCACCCCGCAATTGACGATTATGAACAACACGGTTTTGATTCGGTTCTGAAGAAACCGTTCGTAATTACCGATGTGCGGAATGCGCTGGCGGCGGTATTCGGGGAGAAGGTTGCGGGGTGAAAATAACGGCGACAACCGCAGCCGGAGATGAAGCGGTTCGCGGCAGAGCGCCGTTTGATTATTATTTTGCTGATTCCCGCCGGGTAACCAGGGCGAAACGATGCCTGTTATTTTTCAAACGACTGCTTCTACCCATCTCATCCCTGCGCCATAATCTTCATTTCATGTCGGCGTGACGCCTATTTTTCCAGATAATCCGTCGTGAAATATTCTTCCTTGACATTGGGATTGAAAATCACTTTTTCGATCACAAACCTCGACGAACGGCCGTTCTGTTTGTTCCGCATTGTAATATCAACGGGCTGATATTTCTTGTTTTTTTCATCAAGAAGCTTAACCTTATCGGTTGTTAAAACCTTTACAAGTGTGCCGTTCAAGTCGTGGAACTCCGTCTTTCTGGCGGTATAGTCGGCCTTTCCAATCCACCCTGTTTTTTTGGAATACCCGCATGCATCGCTTATTTCTTTTGATGCAGGCACCATTTCTATTTTCCAGCATTCAACATCGCCGAGGTTCTCGCTGCCAAGCATTTTATAGGTATAATCCGTCATTGACGGCTTTGTAATATCGGCATTTGAAAATTCCGAGCCCATAAAGCTTTTTGTTTTTTCGCTGCTCACGATGCGCCGGACTTTCCTGAGCGCAGGCATATAAAGCCACATATCATCGTCCTTGTTTTCATAGTCAAAGGTGAGTATCCCGGTACCTTTTATGTCCGCGGGCTCAAGAAAACGCATGACGGTTTTCGTTACCTGTTTGGAAGCACCGGTCTTTTGCGCCGATGAAAACTTCCGTATTCGCTGATTGCCCTTGCCGTCGCTGATGATAAGCGTGCTGATGGATTCTGAGCCGGCGAGGGTCATGGCTTCCTGGGACTTCTGCATGACCTGCCGGGCGTTCTCCTGGGCCGACACATTCAGGCCAGATATCCCTATAATGGCCAGGGATGCGGTTATTGGGAACTTACGCATGAACTACCTCCTTTGGAAAATTTTGGTCTTCGTCGTCAGCTTTGATCGGTTCCAGGAATTTCGGCTTCCATACGAGACAAAGCGCCGGTATCACAACCAATGTCCCGCACATGCATGCAAGGGTCAATACACCAAAAAGTATGGCAAAATACCTGAGCGGGGGCATCGAAGAAAAAATCAGTACTCCCAATCCTGAAGCCACACAAAGGGCATTAAAGACTATGGTGCGGCCGACTGTCGATAACGTCTCTTTCACCGCATTGTCATACGGTACGCCATTTTGCCGTATGCTTCGGTATCGCCAAAGGAACTGCAGCATGAAATCCACGCCGGTACCTATTACAACCGAAGTGATAAGGGCGGTAGCCATATCCAGGTTAACGCCGAATGCGCCCATGGTGCCGAATCCAATGATAATGGCAAAAGTCAGCGGTACCAACGATAAAAATCCGGCGGTCGCCGAGCGGAACATCAGCATAACCAGAATGGCGATGGCGAATAATGCAGACACTATTGATATGATCTGGCCTTTCAGGATAGCTGCTGCGAGGTCCGCGTACATTACCGCCCATCCGCCAAAAGTTACCAAATTCCTGTCCTTCCTGCTTATGCTCTCGATCTTTCTGACAACGGCATTAATAACCGGGGTTGCTCCATTATTTATGCGCACGACAAATTGGGCCTTTTCGTAATTGAAGTCGACCAGGCGTTCGAAATCATCAGGATTTCCACTCATCGAATACAACTCAAGATATTGCGCAACCGCATCTCGTGTCCGGGGTATTTTATTGTATCCCGCCTCTCCTGTATCGTTGAGTGCCTTGCTTATGATACGGATAACATCGGCAATCGAAGTGACCTGTCCGACTCCCGGCAAGTGTTCAAGTGAGTCTTTATAGGTCTCCAATTTTGTCAGCAATTCCGGATCTTTTATATCACCCTTGAAAAGAATTGAAATATTCTGTGAACCGCCGAAATGTTTGTTTATAAGCCGTGTGCACCTGATTATCGGGTGATTCCTTCCAAAAAGGTTCTCCTGGTTTGCGTCAACATTTACGCATGCTGCAAACCCGATGCCGATCAACGCGATAATTGCCGTTACAAGGAGAGTGGTTTTAGGGTGCCGCACGACGATTTCGGATGTTTTACGCAAACCAGTATCTAAAAATTGCAGTGATTTTTTTCCGGCTTTCTTTGGATGTTGTTTCGGCAGTTTCAAAAGCGATAATACAGCGGGAATTCCCCCGAGGCTCACTGCGAGTGAAAAGCCTACTGCAATTGCAGCCGCTAGTCCTATCTGTTTTGCCGGTATAACAGCATGGGAAAGCATGCCAAGCAGTCCAACCATTGTAGTGATTCCGGAAAACAATATCGGCTGGTAAAGGCCCCTGAAAACTTCTGTCGCAATCTGCTTTTTTGACAGATGATTGGAACCGCCGCACAAATCCAGGTATCGTGCTATCAGGTAAATACCGTAATTATTTGAAAAGGCGACAACCATTATGGGAAGGAGTGCGGACAGGAGGGTCATCTTCCATCCCATGAGCGGCAGGATGCCCATACCGAATATCGTTGACAGCAAAACGACGCATAACGGCAGGACAATCCCGCGTAATTGCCGGAAAAAAGCATACAGAATTGCAAGGATAATGAGCAGCGCTCCCGGTATCAGTATAAGCATGTCATGGGCAATGTTATCGATAATCACCGTCTGAAATGCCGGTATGCCTCCTATGAGCACCTTTTCATTGCCCGGGAATCCATTGACTATCTTTCTTACTCGCTGGTATACGTCTTGTTTCGGAGCATCGGGATTGAGGGTCAGGAGAATGGCGGTCACCTTGAAATCTTTCGATACCACGACTTCACTGGCAAGCTCATTACCGGACAGGGACTTCCTCAATGTTTCGCGTTCAGAAGCTGTTTTGGGAATCGCCTTGACCGCGGACTCGACAATCATGGCGCCATCTTCACCTTTGATATTCTTTGTATCAAAAATCGACAGTACGGTTTTAATCCCGTCCGTTTTCTTAAGCTCCCGGCTGATAGTCTTTACGCGACGCAGCGTTGCATCGCTCAGCACATCCTGCGCATCGAAAAGGATGAAAAGCATATCGTTAGGGCCGAATATTTTTTCTATCTTCTCGGTATTTATGCGAGATGGCATTTCGGGAGAAAACATGAAAAGAAAATCAGCGTTTATTTCCAGGTTTCTCAACTGAGATCCCATCGCCCCCGCCAGAAGCAGGCAGGCAATGATGATAGGCCATCGATACCTGATTACAAACAATTCTTTTGCCATTGGGAAACGTCCTTTTTCTCTAATACACTGATGTCAGAATGACACCTTGAGTTCGGTATACACAAAGCTCATCAGGTTGCCGATCATGTTGTTGAGGTTTCTCTCCGGGCCATCGAGATAGCGGCCGCCCGCGGCCAGGTTTACCGCGTCGGCAATATCGTAGGAGACGCTCGGATTGATCACAAAATCTTTAGTCGTGAAATTGTACATCCCCGCCAATTTCATATGTAAGGTTTCATAAAGCGTATTCCACTGCACATTACCCATAAGTGAATGGCTGATTTCATCGGAGGTGCCGGTGAACAGCCTATTCATCCGTTGGATTTCGGTTGATGCAAGTGCATATGTATAGAGCGCCCGGGCCATAGGGTCAAGAGGGTCGGTCAACACGGGCTCCGTTATATTTTTGTAATTAATAACGTAGAGGCCGGAATACTGAAGAAGCACGCTCCAGTCTGCAATGGATTTATCGAGTCCAATAACATACTGCACATATGGATTAGGCACATGGACGTACTTCTCATAATCTTCAAACGGATATTTGACTGCCGCCTCGCTCCGCAAGCCAATTGATCCGATCGCTGTGGAGAAGTCGGCGCCCGCGGCATGTATGCGATAGGCGCGCGGGATAAGTGACAGACCGGTTTGACCGACCGAGAAATCGAAACCGGGAAGTGTTGCGTAGCCGTTGAAATATGACACCGAGCCATCAACCGATGGGTGAGTTAATTCCATACGAAGGGCAAAACCGCCATTACTGAACAGGATATCCGGATATACCGGCTCTCCAATGGTTATTCCTGAAGGTATTTCCGCGCCGGCGAGCGGTAAAACATCAGGCCTGAAATATGGTATCCATATTGCCTGTATGCTTGAATGTCCTTTTTTTGCTCTCATTTGAAGGAGCTCGTTCCCCAATCGTGTATCGTCAAACTCGGAAGAAAGTGCTGTTTCGTCCTTTGGTGTAATATTATTAGTCGGATTAATCGCATCGGCGCGGCCCCAACATAGTATCTGCCTTCCAAGCTTTATATCGAATGGCCCGGGGGAAACGGAAGCCCATGCTTCTCGGACATCGCAACTAATAGATGACGAACCACGAATTTTTCCGGCATTAAGCCGAATCTCAGAAAATGCTTTGCCAATACCGGATTTTTCAGCGCTGATTTTCAGTGCCGCCTGCGCATTTCCGGAAGATATGACGGCATCGTTATTGTCATTCTGCCCCCCACATATTGATCCCTTAACATACCCAATCAGTGAGAATGACTTTGCCTGTTCTTTTCCCATACCTGAAGCGGCGTCATCTTCCCCGGCACTCTCGAAAAGTCCTTGGGCGTGAATAGCTGTTTGCAGTATGAAACAGCATAACATTCCAATAACCGCTGTCATTAATCTCATACATCCTTCTCCCTTTTTTGTATACTTACCGACTCCAACATAC
Organism: Chitinispirillaceae bacterium; assembly: GCA_016929415.1. Taxonomy (GTDB): domain Bacteria; phylum Fibrobacterota; class Chitinivibrionia; order Chitinivibrionales; family Chitinispirillaceae; genus JAFGNB01. The sequence continues at coordinate 39,749 of JAFGIW010000130.1, forward strand.
GTATTGATCAGTATGTTAAAAAGCTAAAAAAAACACTGTCCTATTTTAATTTCTTTTTCTGAAAAAACAAAAGACCGTTAAAAATCGTATTGATGACTGACTCATCGTCAATATTTCTGCCGATAGGATCAATAAGGCTTCTGAATTCTTTGATTTTCGCGAATCCGCTCATGATAAGAATCATTGTAATAAGGATATTCTGAACATCCGTGTCGGCACGAAGTTCACCGCTTTTTTTTGCCTCTGATAATCTTTGGACAGCCTCTTTCATAATTTCGGATATATCCTTATTGCATTCAAGAAGCACATCCTTCGGAATATCTTTCGCTTTATCCGTATCACTTAAAACCAGAAGGACATTGAAGGCATTATCCTTCTTAATTCGTTTGAAAACCTCTTTGCACTTTTCCAAAATAAGGGTAGGTTCCGAAGCGGAAAACGTCTCTTGGAAAATGGCCTTTATTCTCGCGGTCGCTCGCTTTATGATTGCCTTGAAAAGGCCCACCTTGCTTTCGTAGTGCCAGAATATGGCACCTTTGGTCATCCCTGCGGCCTTGGCAATATTGTCCATATTGGCGGCAACAAATCCGCGCTGGCAGAATTCCTTTTCTGCTGCCATCAGTATGCGCAGTTTCGAAATCTCCGTATCTTCCTTCGTTCTCCGCATCGGGAATCCTTTACATACCTATCAATCAGTTTAAATGTACGGCTTTTTATCAGAGAAGTCAACTGTTTTTTCACCAAACTCCGATAGCGACGCAACTGCAAGCCGAAAAAAATGCTCAAATCAACTCCCGTCATGAAACACAATACCCATATTTGTGATAGGTTTCATTGCCGGAATCTCACCCTTTATAGTGATACAGATCTTACCGTCGTTGCTCGATATCCGGCGCACGGCGGCCGACAGTCAGGAAATCAGCGAATCGACTTTGTTGATCAAGTCCCTGGGATCGAACGGTTTTTTAAAGGTTGCATCCGCGCCGAATGCCATGGCGGTATTCAGTACGGCTTCACTATCCGTCAAACTTGTCATTGCAATGATCTTCATTTTTTTATCGTTCCGGCGAATCGAACGAATCAAACCGACTCCCTCTTTTCGAGGCATCATGATATCGGTAATAACGACATCGATACTTTTTTGCAGCTCGAGGAGTTCAATCGCCTCTACCCCGTCATCAGCCGTAAAAACCGTATAACCGCCCTCCTCGAGTACGGCTTGTATCAGCTTCAGAATCTGCGGATCGTCATCAACAACAAGTATGTTTGCCTTGGTAGTGCTGTTCATTCTCATATTCTTTGAATCGGTTCATTTAAAATAATCGATTTCTCCTGTCCTAGGCAATGGAAACCCGGGCGGTATCGAGAAGACGGGTGTCCGAAAGATCGCCTGCCTTTACCGCCGGGCGTGACGATACCGCAGACAACCATCATTATCGGCGACACTTCATACGCCCTACTGCAAACAAGCAGCAATACATTCGCCGATACCGCCGCAACGGTCGTTCCGGACCTGCGACTTCATCGCCGACAGGACAGTTCGGACCCGGGTTAATGATAATGTAAAGGAGTGGGATATATGCCGGAACAGGTACATGCCAACAGGATATGTTTTGTCGACCCCTAAAAAAGCGGTACTCCGTTTCATCTCGTCGGCGATCGGAGTACCGCTTTCATTTGGTAGTCCCTAGGGGAATTGAACCCCTGTTGCAGGAATGAAAATCCTGTGTCCTAACCACTAGACGAAGGGACCTGTAATGAAAATTAGTCGTTAAATATACATTATCATTATTAATCAAGCAATGAAAAGTAAAACCTATCGCCTATCCCCTAAATCAAAATATTCACCACGATCAGATTGCAGAGCAAAATCAGCACCATGGCGGCGACGACGGCATTTTTCGTTGCGACACCTACACCGACCGCCCCGCCGGAAGTGAGGTAGCCGAAATAGCAGCCTGAAAGAGTAATGACTCCGCCGAACACAAACGCTTTGATCAGGCAGATAATCACATCCTGCACACGAAAGAGCCATTTAAGACCCTGGTAAAAAACTGCGCTGTTGAGTCCGAGGGCGAACTGCGCCAGAAGCTGGGCGCTTACAATGGCAATAAATGTGGAGAAAACGGTGAGAATCGGCAGCATGACGACCCCTGCGACCATGCGCGGCGCGAGAAGGTAGGGAAACGGATCGAGCGAGAGGCAGGTCATCGCGTCGATCTGTTCGGTCACCCGCATGGTCCCGAGCTCCGCGGCCAGCTTGGCGCTGATCCGTCCGGTAATGAGGAGCGCGGTGAACACCGGGCCGATTTCAGTAAAGACAGCTTTACCAACGGCAGCCCCGAGAAACGAAAGGGGAATTGCATCTGCAAAGAGATACTGCGCCTGCCATGCGCTAACCCCGCCGATAAACACGGAGGCCATAATGATGATCGGGATCGACGAGACGCCGAGGTGCATCATCTGTTCGACGATAAGATGGTACTTCCTTGTCGCAGCAGGAAGTGCGCAGAGTATCCTCCAGAAAAAAAGCGTGACGTCGCCCAGCCGCTCGATCTGTTCCCGTGTGAAGATCCCCGCACTCACGGCGCATTCGTCGATGATATTTTTCATGCCGCCGCCATCCGGTTCCGACGCTTTTCAATCCGGTACAAACGCCAGACGAGCCAGAGCGTATGCATGGCGGGGAAAGTAACGATCGCGACAACAATCGGCACCAGCAGCCTTGAAAGCGATGTCCCCGCCCGCAGCACGACCGAAAACTCAAAATGGTTGGTCATAAACACCGGCTCGAAACTGATTATATACGGTTGCCTCATAGTCAACCCATACACCGCGGCCCGATGCAGCCCGGCGATCGTACCGGTCAACATCGGGTCCTCCACTCCCGCGCGGACCGATGCCTGAAACCGGTCGAACCGGACGATAGAGAACAGTGTCCGCGCCACCCGCAGTATCCATTGCACCGCCTTGGCCCGCCATGCGCCGTTTCCGATAAAAAAAAGGTACCGGTTACGCTGCAGCCGTTTAAACCAATTATCCTTTTTTTCCGGCCGCAATGCCATTGATTCAGTGAATTCCCGTTTAATCTTCACCGGATGAGACGACGAAACGGGGCGCTGCTCCGACCGTAACTGTTCTTCGGGCGGCGCAGACTGCACGACCATTTCAACCGCGCCGCCGGCGCCGGGGGCTCCCGACGAAGTGCCGTCTGCGGATCGCGGCGAAGGTGTCGGAGCTGCCGGCGTCGGGTCTGCCGCCTCCTCGCCGGTCTGACGAAATGATTGACCGGGATCATGATGGGGCCCTCCGGCCGGGGTATCGCCGGTCGATCCGCTCCGGGTTGTAAAGGTCGCGCCCGCGTCATCACGTTCCGCATGATCAGACACATGTGCAACCGTCGATGGTGCGCTTTCGGCAGACGGTTTACGCTTCCCGCCGATCCGCCGTCCCAGGAACCTGACAACGAATCCCCGCGTCGCGAAATCGACCTCCGCCGCAAAAAGCAGCGGATGGAAAAATGAGAACCTGCACCACCCTGCCGGCCGGAACTCCTTGAAAGTAACGTTCACCACCCCCCGCAACGGCGCCAGCAGAAGAAGCACTGTCACTCCGGAAATGGCGGCCGCAAAAATCACTACGATGACAATCATCGCGCAGACCCGTTGCTATCCCTGCAGAGGGGAACCTTCGGTGGTCGCCGCGGAAGCGGCGCCCACGACAATGCCGCTCTCGGTGAGCACCGTATCCATCGCGACATCGTGATACTCGAAGGGAAGGTTCTCGTGGAGCATCTGACAATCGAACGCCAGGCCGATGAGCGGAATTTTTCCGTGCAGTTCGCGCAGGAAGGAGTCGTAGCAGCCGCGCCCGCGTCCGAGCCGCCCGCCATTGTAGTCGAATGCAACTCCCGGACAGACCACCACTTCGAGATCGCTCCTGAAAAAGGTCTTGCGCAGCGTTTCAACCGGTTCGGGGACCCGGTCCTTCCCGATGACAATGTCCGTATCGGCGTCGTTTATTTCCGCTATGCCCAGATCATTGGTCCCCTCGATACCGTAGGGAAGGATGATCCGCTTCTTGTCACTCAATAAACGTCTGATGGCGGGAAGAGTGATCACCTCCGCGCCCATTTCCGCATACACCATGATCATGGTGGCTTTTTTTACCTGTTCGAGCCCCATAAGGCGGCTGCAGATAATCGACGATTTCTCCGCACGCTCGGCGGCGCTCATTTTTTTACGGGCGGAAATGTAGAATGCCCGCAATTCTTTTTTCTTTGCCTGCTGTTCGGCGAACGGGACCGGCTGCGGCTCAAGTGAACGGGTGACATCGTCGAGTTCACGCTTGATCCGGTCGCTGTACCGCCGGAGTTTGGCGGTAAATTTCGCGATCTCACGCAGCAGCGCCGGCAGCTCTTTTGAACCGAAAAAAACGACGACCAGCGTTACGATCAGCAGCATCTCGAAAAAGCCGAAACCGGTATTCATTCGGCTTTCCTCCGTGAAGCAACGGCGGCGACAATGACGCTGATGCCGTAAAGAAGAAGAAGCGGCCCGGCGAGCATGGTTTGAGAGATCACGTCGGGAGGGGTAAGGATGGCGGCGGCGATAAATATGGCGACGATCGCGTAACGGAATTTCTTTATGAGAAAACCGGCGGTAAGTACGCCCATGCGGGCAAGCACGTACGAGATTACCGGCAGTTCGAACACCGCGCCGAACGAGAGGCTGATCTTTAAAAGAAAAGTAAAATATTCATCGATTTTAAACATCGGATCGAGCCGGCTGCCGGCATAGGCGGTAAGAAATCTGAGAAGGATCGGAAAGGTGTAATAACTGAAGGCGATCCCGCCGATAAAAAAAAAGGTTGACGCAAAAACCGCAGGAAGAATGACCTTCTTCTCATTGCGGTACAGGCCGGGTGAGATAAAACGCCACAATTGATAGAATATGATGGGCGAAGCCGCAATAAGTCCGCCAGCTATAGCTATCTTGAAGCTGAGAACGACGCTCTCCGACGGATTCGTATAAATCAATTTTGGTCTTGGGGAAGTGTGCCGCAACGGATAAATCAAGACGAAATCAAGTATCTTCTTCCAGAAAATACCGCTCGGAATCGCACAGACCATAATGGCGATCGCGGCTTTGATCAGGCGCCAGCGCAGCTCTTCAAGGTGGCCAAGGAAGGACAATTCGCCCTTATCATCAGTCACGAACCTTTGCTCTCCTTCTTCTCGTCCGTCGCATCATCCTTGACATTAATCTGTTTGTCGACATCGTTTGAAGCTTTTTTAAATTCCTTGAGGCCGGTGCCGAGCCCCTTTGCCAATTCCGGAATTTTTTTTGCTCCAAAAAGCAGAATGACGATGATAAGAATAATAATAAGTTCTTGTACGCCGATAGGTCCCATAGGTTTACCCCTTTCACAAATCATGAAAACAGCACTATAAAATATATTAAACGGCATTGCAATCGCTTATTTTAATATACAGTCAATTCCAGATCAGAGGTACAATGGATAACGATCAGATCATTTACGGCATCCACCCCGTTGAAGAACTGCTTCACTCCCGCCTTTCTTCAGTGGATCATGTATTTTTCGAAAGAGAGAAGAAAAACAGTCAGCTTTTCGAACTGATGAAGCGCTGCCGCAAAGAGCGGCTCTCTTATAACCTTGTACCGGAACTGAAGCTGCGCCGGCTGACCGGTACAACGCATCATCAGGGAATTGCCGCAATCAGCAGTGTCATTCCCTGCGTACCGGTGGAGCATCTGCGTGAAATCCTGCGCCGAAAACCCGACCCGCTAATCGTTCTGCCCGCTTCGATCGAAGACCCGGGTAATTTGGGGGCCATCATACGTTCTGCCGTCGGGCTGGGTGCGGATGCGCTGCTGCTCGAACGCAAACATACCGCATCACTCAATGCCGCGGTGGCTAAAAGCAGCGCGGGCATGGTGGAACATATCGCCATCTCACGGCCGAAAAACCTTGAGGCATTACTGGCGGAATTCACCTCCGAAGGCTACCGCATCATCGGGGCACAGATGAAAGAGGGAAAGCCCCCCTTTTCGGTACGATGTACCGGACCGCTTATTCTCATACTGGGGGGTGAGCACCGGGGCATCCCGCCCTATCTGCTCAAACAGTGCACGGAACTGGTTTCAATTCCCATGAACGACAAAACGCAATCGCTCAATGTTTCCGCCACTGCGGCAATACTGCTGTATGAAATCAACCGCCAGCGAACGGCCGCCGTACCGCCCTGATGAGGTATCGGTTATTTATCAAACAGGCCGAAAAACGCGTCGATTTTATCCGCAACATCATCGCCGGTAATGGCATCATCACGGCCCTTGGTCTTCGACGCTGCCGGCGGGGATGACTTTTTTCCCGAAAAGGCGTGCGACTTCGTCCCGGCAGTTGAATGCGTCTTCGCCCCGCCGGATTTTGCGGAAGCGGTTTTTTCCTTCTTTTTCTCTTTTTTAACCGGAGGTTTCGCCGATGCTGCAGGTTTATTGAATTCCCATGACGCTATCTTTTCAACCACGTCATCACCGGTAATGATCTCCTCTTCCTTATCGAACGCATCGAGATCAGCCTGCGTAACACCGCCCTGCAGCTTTTCGTGGGTTAAATCAGCAGGCGCCTTTGCGACTGGTCCCTGTTCAAATATGGCTTCGAAATCTTCATCCGCAGAGAATCCGGCGGCAGCTTTCTCTTCAGGGGCTTTATCCGCCAGTTCATCGGCACGGGTATAGGTGGTTTCTTCGGAAATGACATCACCTTCCTTTGAAGCGGCCTTTTTCTCGTTTGTGCCGTCCTTGACGGGCGGCGCTTCCGGCCCCTCTTTCTGCGGCTTTTCGGTATGGCTCACATTAGAGGCAATGACCACCTCAAGGCTCTCCTCGGCTGCTGCCGCCTTCTCCTCGCCTGCATCGGCAGACACTTCGAAAACCGCCTGCTCCTGAATATCCATCGGGGCGGCGGCTTTACTGCCCGAACCGTCCTTTATAAAAGGTGAGATAGTATTGATATCGACATCCATCAATGTTTCCATGCTGAATTCTTCCTCATCGAAGAAATCGGCGGCCGGTTTCTTTTCAGGAAGCGGAGCGGTTTCGGTGGTGGATTTCCGATCGCTTTCATCAGATTCGAAAACCGCCTCTTCCAATCCATAAATCGTCTCCCTGGTTGCTTCGGACGAATCTTCAAACGTAATCTCCTCACCTTCTGTAGGGGCGGGTTCGGCTTTAACCGGTGAAGCCGCTTTTTCAAGTGTCTCTACGGCTTGATCCGGAACCGGTTTTTTATCAGGTACCTCTGCGGGTTTGGGTTCAAAACTTTCTTCAGCCTCAAGGACGGGCTCTTCCTTCGGAGTCTCGACGGCTTTTTCAGGTAATGCCGAGTCCTCTTCAGCAGGTAAAGTCTCTTTTTCCGGAGGAATAAGTACCTCAAGTTCAGAGACCTCATCGGCGATTGAAAGCGGTGCCGCTTCCGCCTCCCCGTTCGTTTTTTCATCGGGTGTGAAAATCACCTCGGTTTCCGGGGCGGTTGTCTTCTTTTCCTGCTCGACCGTAACTACTTCTTCAGCAGCCGTTTCACCGGCAGGCGGTTCCGGCACCGCGGCCGCCGTTTCTTTTTTGTCATCCGCCGTACGAGGGAGTTCGGACAGATCGGAAGGCTCCGGTTGTTCCACGACACTGAAGTCGGTCTCTCTATCGCTATCGGAGGATGTATCAATAATATTTTCGACAGGTTCTCCACCTTTAAGAGCAACACTGCCGTAACCCGCGATTAAATTCTCGATGTATTTCACATAATAGACATCGAGCATATGGAGGTTCGGCTTCAACAGCTTGTTGACCTCCTCAATCTTTGAAGAAAAGGCCTCACGGAAAGCCTGTTCTTCTGTTGCCCCGCGGCGGTGGGAAGAGAAAAGCAAATCAATCTCAACCCACAGTTCGCCCAGTGAACGCATGACCTCTTCCCGTTCACGATTCGAGTCGTCTACCTTGTTTTTACCCGACTTTACTATAAAACCCCACACCAGAGAAACGATGATCGAACCCAGAAACATTCCGGCAAGCAATTGTACCACCATATCGTCCCCTTCCGAATTACTTCGTAACCCTGTTTAAACCTGTGCAAACATATTCAATAATTTAGTTCTTCTCATGATTAATGTCAAATTTGTTGCGGTTTACTCAATGGCTATTTTGGTAAAAGCTACCACCCTCTGGCGGCGGCGACATCGAAAACGGCCCGATACTTTCCAGCCGCCTCACCCCAGGTATTGCGTTGTACCGACGTAAGGCCCTGAAAGGCCATCGAACCGTAGGCGGAATGATCGGCGAAGATATCGATTGCATCACCAAGCGCATTATATGCCGCATCGACGATTGACCGGTATAACGGATTGTCAATGCGTTGCCGCAGTGGAAGTTGCAGCAGGGTACGCCACATTTTCTCCGCTTCCCCGTCGGGAAAAGACTCCTTGAAAAAAATGCAATTTCTTTTTTCATTCCGTTTCTCCGGAAAAATGGCTGCATACTCCCGTGCAACGGAGAAATCACCCCCCGGCTCCAGTTGAGCGAGCAGACCTCCCGTGGCGCGGGCAATAACCGGCGTACCATGGAGAAGCCCTTCACTTGCCGCGCCGTAAGGCTCATACAAGGAAGGCATGAGAAGGTAACTTGCCCCCTGGAGGAGTGTGCGGTATTTTCGCGCGGGGATCCGATACGGCCAGATGACGATATTCCCTTTGCACTGGTTAACGATATCAATGAAAAACGAAAGATCTTCATTGCCATTATGGAGCGTCGGGGTAAAAAAAAGCTGTGCACTGCCCGGTTTCAACCGGGTGAATGCATGAAAGATAATGTCAAATCCCTTCTGCATCAGGTCTAGTCTGCCCGACATGAAAAAGAGTGGAACCGAGGGATCTTCCAACGTTGCGATACTCAGTTTCCCGATAATCCGCGGGTCCTTCTCCTTATGAAGCGTGTGGACAAAGAAATCCCGCCATGATTTTTTCCGGGCAATGAATAATTGGTGGTCACCCTTCCCGATGGCGGACACCTCATGGTCGGACAATGGAACGTTAGGCTCGCCGAACATCCCGTTCTCGATGCCGATCGGTGGGTTCATGGCAAAGAGACGCTGCAGATGATCCACGAAAAATCCACGCTGCAGCGGATCGTGACGCAATTCATGCGCATAGGGGGTGCTGACGGTCGTGACCGGCCCGTGAAAAAAGGGAAGCATGCTCTGCAGAACCGTACAACCGCCGAAGGTCCTGTTGAAAAAGAGGCGTTTGAACCGGTCGGGAAACGGGGAGTCGAACGAATTATGAAGTGTCAATACCGTTTTCACTTGGTGCAGCACCGCGCTGATGACCGCACAGCGCACGAAAAGCGCTATCGGGGCAGTCTCCCAGTCGTGGGCATGAAAAAAAAGATGTGTATCATGCCCCATGTACGAAAGCACCGACGGAACCACGGCACAGAATGCGAGGGAATCGAAAAGCAGCTCATCCTGATCGGGATACCCGTAGGGGTTGTCCCCCGCGCAAAACCGTCCCGGTACCCCGATATGATACGTGGGCACCGCAGCGCCCGTTTCCTGGAAACAGCTGACCGCGCAGGAATAATTACCGAAATGGACCTCCACCCCCGCGAAACGCTGCACCAGCTCATTGTCATTTATCGCTTTACTCACCGCGGCGCAGCCGCGATGCAGCGGGGTAAGCAGGAGCACTTTTTCACCCCGTTTCCGCAATGCCGCAGGAAATTGGCGCACAACGGCGCCAAGACCGCCGAGCAGGGCTAACCTGTTTTCAAATGAGAGGACAACGATTGTCCGCTCCGCGGATTGAAATGTCCGGTTGCTGCGGTCGAGCAGGCCGATCTCCTCATCGCTGAAAAAGGCATGCATGGATGCCGTCAGTGGAGTCCAGCTGTTGAGTTTCGTGTGAAACAGGTAGTTGAAATTATCGTGGTGTGTCGCCATGGCACTCCTGTTTGTTTCAAGCAACGGTTGAATGCGGGTCGTGCGTTCCGTGCACGTTATCAGCTTCAGTTATATCCTTCTTTTCAGTGTACATCCATATCAATCCGATTGCAGCGGGGAAAATAATATTAATGAATAAAATAGAGGTCGCGACGCCCACCGCGATGCTCCCGATTTCCAACGCGACATCGGAAGGTGTGGACAATTTCGAGAGAAAAAGGGTAAACGAGTACTCCCGCAATCCGATATTGGCAATAAAAAAGGGCAGAAGCAGCATAAAGGAGAACGCCTGCCCTGCCGCAACCATTGTACGTCCGAAATCACTGCTCCCATACATACGGAACAGAAGTGCAGTCTGCAACAGAAGCAGCAGATGCGCGCCGGCCGAAAGCGCTGTCAGTTTCAGAAAGGGAAGCGAACGCAGGCCGCCGAGATATTCAACAAACCTGCCGGAACGCTTGGAGAACCGGGTTCTCCCCTTGAGAAGCGCCTCCCCTTTGTATATTACCGCGATCAACAGTACAACAGCGACGAGAAGAATCAGTGATGCAATCACCAGCGGTGAAAACAGCGGCGATTCGTACCATAGTGCCTGGGTAACAAGGCATGCAACCCCGGCAAGCACCGTAATCACCACGGCGAATGAGCGTTCCTCTACCACGGCCAGCATTCCTGCGATATGCCGCTTGCCGTCGATATGCACTGCACGGAAAAGCTCGCCGATGCGTCCGGGGGTGATAAACGCCAGAAGGCATCCGCGAAACATTGTTGTGAGCGATACCATGAGGCCGCAGGGAAAACCATGTGCTCTGAGAATTATCCGCCAGCGCAGCATCTGGAAAAAAAATGATGCTGCACCGAGAATGAGTGCAGAAAAAACCGGAACGGGGCGTATTCTTCCGGCGAGTAAAAGTATATCCGATTTTCCGATGCTTCGGTTGACGAACATGACAAAAACGATGGTAACGGTAATTCGAACCGCCGTCTTGATTGGAGGTCTGGAGAGAAGGTCGCCCGTTTTCCTGCATACCCGGATAACCCCCTGATAACCGCTCCATGCGCTTCTTCGTTCAGATAATGGTTCGTTTTCAGAATAAAGCGTGTTTTTAATACGGTTGTCCTTTGAAAACCGGATGCAGTCGTATTATTTGCGGGTAAATAACCCGTGACAGGGCAGGATTACAACGGTTCCTTGGCTTAAAATAGTTTACCTGCCCGGTGGTTACAACATATTTACCGGATCGACATCGATGATAAGACTGATTGAAGCGGGAAGTTTTCGATGTTTGAGCCGCAATTCACGCAGCACCATTCCGAGCTTTCGCGGATGCGATGATTTTAGCAGGATCGTATAACGGGTTTCATTTGCAACCCGTTCGAGCACTGCCGGCGACGGGCCAAGCATGGAGAGGGAACTTCCCGCACCGGCGCGGATCTCTTGTGCAATAATCGTGATCAGGGTCAGCACCTCCTTCTCAATCTTGCCTACAACGATAAGCCGTGCAAGGCGACCCCATGGAGGATAGCCGAGCGGCCGACGGTTCCTGCTCTCCTGTTCAAAATAGGTACTGTAATCGTGCTGAGCGGCACAACGTATTGCATAGTCGTCGGGACAATAGGTCTGGATAATCACTTTTCCGAGGCTGTCGCAGCGTCCGGCCCGGCCGGCCACCTGAGTAAGGAGTTGGAAAGTGCGCTCGGAAGCACGAAAATCAGGCAAATGCAGCCCGATATCCGCAGCAATGACGCCGACGAGTGCGACCCCCGGGAAATCAAGCCCTTTTGCCACCATCTGGGTGCCGAGCAGAATGTCCGCCTCTTGGTCGGCGAATTTCCGCAGTATCGTCGCATGGGCGCCCTTGCGCCGTGTGGTGTCCTGGTCCATCCGTAAAAGCCGCGCGGCAGGGAGCGTCTCATGAAGGAACTCCTCGATTTTCTGGATTCCCGTCCCTTTATATTTAATGTTTTCACCGCCGCACCCGGGACAGCAGTCGGGCGCCTGTTGCAGATGACCGCATACATGACATTTGAGGGCGGTGTCGGCCCGGTGATATCGCAGCGTCACCGAACAGTGCGGACAGTATGCCGTGTAGCCGCATTCTTTACAGAGGAGTACCGTCGAGAACCCGCGCCGGTTAATCAGGAGAATAGTCTGGCGCCCCTCTTCAATCGTCGAAGCGATGGCGACGGCGAGCCGGTTCGAAAGCGGTTTCCAATTATTGTTGCGCCGCTCTTCACGCATATCCACGATATCGACCCGCGGCAGAGCTGCCGCCCCGAAACGCTGCGACAGTCGCAGCAGGCGGTATTTGCCTGTCGCTGCGTTATGGTAACTCTCGAAACTCGGCGTGGCGCTCCCGAGAACGACAAGCGACTTCTGTAAACGGCCGCGCATCACCGCAACGTCCCGCGCATTGTAGCGCGGCTCGCAGTCGCTCTGTTTGTAACTGCCGTCATGCTCTTCGTCGACGATGATAAGCCCGACTTGGTCCATCGGCGCCATAACGGCGCTGCGCACCCCGATCACGACCCGTTTCCTTCCGGTAACCAGCTCCTGCAGGCTGTCGCGTCGCTCCCCGTCGGACATATGGCTGTGGATCACCGTGACCACCTCGCCAAGCGCCCCTCTGAACCGCTGTATGGTCTGGGGGGTCAGCGCAATCTCCGGCACCAGGATAATCACTCCTTTGCCGAGCTGCAGCATCCGCGACGCCAGCTCGATATATACATGCGTTTTTCCACTCCCGGTGATTCCATGCAGAAGAAAGGCCCCTTCCGGTGCGGCATGCACGATCATGATCGTCTCGACCGCAGTACGCTGCTCTCCGGTCAAAATCACTTTTTCGCTTGATCCCTTCATACACGGCTCAAACGCTTCACGCACGACTGTCCGGCTCTCGCGGACGAGGCACTTCGCCTCGCAGAGACGGTCAATCACCGGGCGGGAGATGCCGAACCGCTCTTTCGCCTCGGCCGCACTGAAGAAGCCGACGCCCTGAAGCTGTGACCAGATCGCGCGATACTTTTCGTTGAGCGCGGCAACAGGCGCATCGTGGCACGGCGTGAAGACCCGCACTGTTTTTGCCGTACTGTTTAAGAGTCCCTTACGCATGAGCGGTCTGAAAACACGCCCGAGGTCGCACTGGTAATATTCCGCTACCCATTCGTATAGTTTCATGAGCGTACTTCCCGAATCGGTCCAGCGACCTCCCTGGAAATCAATAACCTCTTTGAGGTCGGGATATGGTGAATCCGCCTTGATACCCACCGTCACCCCCCAGATCTCCCTTCTGCGCAGGCTTACCAGCACCGGCGTACCGGGTGAGACTTTCCCCTCTAGACGGGTAGGGATCAGATAATCGTAAATACCGGTTACGATATTTGGAAAGGCGACCGATGCCACCGGATTCTTACCGCGTTCCCGATCGCGCTCCGACTGGCTGGCATGTTGTTGCATGGGCTGCATAAACGGTTTTCACACGGGGTATCCCCCGTCTTCTCCTTCCACTGCTGCCGGTTTGCACCCCTTCGCGGCAACCGGTTTCTTCCCTCGCCCGGTCGTTACTCCGATACCCCTACTTTAATCCGGGCAGGTGTAGTATAATTAATAATTGCCGATGCCGGCAACAGCATTACGCGGATGAACCGTTCTCGGCAGTTGTGTGAGGAAAGGACAATCACCGTGCAGATAGCCCTCGACGATGCGCGTCCCGGAATGGTGCTCTCGGCCGATGTGAATATCCCGGGCGGAACGTTGCTCAATAAAGACCAGACGCTCGATGAAACGCTGATCGAGCTGATGCGGGGCTGTGACATCGCAACGATCTCCGTTGCCGAAGGAACTTCCTGTCAAGGCAGCCTCTCAACCGCGGAAGGAACGCCGCAGGATACGCCGGAGAGCGACGCGGACGGGAGCGAGGCCGACCGGACGAAGAGTAGTGCTGCAACACCGCGGTCGCATGAAGTTCCGGCCGCCGCCCGCATTGTCGCCGACGGACAGGCGCGTCACCGCGACGGCATGGGAAGAAACGACCACCCTCAGGCGCCGATCAATCCGGCTCCGCCCGCGATTACCGTTATTGTCACTCCGGATGCAATGTCCGCGCGTCTTATCGTTGAGCCGGTCGGGAATTCGCCGCAAGAGCTGAGCCCGGTCGCCCTCATGGAAGCGCTGTCGGCGCATGGCGTCGTCTTCGGCATCGACACCGCACTGGTTGACAAACTGGTCGAACAATGGAAGCAGAGCAGGCGCCGTTATGAAATCGGCGTCATCGCGTCGGGCGTTCCCGCCCGACCGGCGAAAGAGGGCCCTGTCCGTATGACATTGCGCCATTTGACCAGCCGCAGCGAATGCGATGAGGTCAAAGCCTCGCACTATTTCTGGGAGGCCGCCGTAACACAACCGCGCATCGACCGTGCGGTCTGCGGCCAGGTTATCGGGGAAAAACAGATCGGTCACCTCTCGATCCCGGGTAAAAACGTCAATGGAGTCCCGGTGATTATCGAAGAGGTCGTCACTGCCGAGGTTGCCCTCGAAGACGGTGTCGCATTCAGTCCCGACCAACAAAAGATCATCGCCCAGGTCGACGGCATCGCCTATCAGATCGATAGTGCCATCGGGATCATCCCCATCGATTTCAACGGTACCTTCGAGCTGGAAATTACCCCCGACAACATGGCGGTACTCTGTACCGTCCATCCTCCCGGCCCGGGCGGCTGTCTCCGCGGCAAAGAGGAATTGCTCCGGCTGCTTTCCGAAAAAGGGGTCTGCTCCGGAATCCTGGAAACGGACATCGATACGATGCTGGCGCTCTGCGGGCGCGGCGCCTACCCGTCGGAACCCTTTACCATTGCCCGGGGAATTCCTCCTGTAAACGGAAACAACGGCAAACTTCAGTATTGTTTCAATACGAAGACGTCGCTCTCCCCTTCAATCAACAGCGAGGGACATGCCGATTATAAATCGATCAACATCGTCAATTCCATCAAAGGTCAACAGGAACTCGTTGTGCTCGTCCCTCCCACTCCCGGAAGCGACGGGTCCGATGTACTCGGGCATACACTCCCCGCCGAACCGGGGAATGCCGCAAAACTCCCGCAGGGGCCCCATACGGTGATCGACCGGGAGAATCCAGGACTTCTCCGTGCGGAGGTTGACGGCATCGTGCGTCTCTCCGGAGGCGTTGTCGAGGTATGTGAGGGATTTGTCGTTCCCGGCGACGTCGACTTCTCTACCGGCAACATCAATTACAATAAATCCGTCGTCGTCAACGGCGATGTCAAAGCGGGTTTTAAGGTTCATTGCGGCGGCGACCTTCAGGTAAACGGCACTATTGAAGACTGCCGCATCACCGTCGGCGGCAATGTACTGTGCAAATACGGCTTCGTCGGTCAGAGCAAAGGGGTGATCGACGCGAAGGGCGACGTCAATCTCGGCTTCATGAAGAACCAGACGGTGCGCTGTTTCAAGAACATCACGATTGCCAAGGAGGCCCTCAATTGCACGCTCTTGTCAAGAGATACGATCTTCGTCCACGGGACCCCGCTTTCCATAGTGGGGGGCATGGTCAAGGCGCGCACCTCCATCACCGCGTATGCCGCCGGGAACCATACTGGCATTCGGACCCTGCTTGAGGCCGGCATCGATTATCTCATGGAAGAGGAACTGGCCGCGGTCGATGAACAGTACAAGAGCGCCGGCACCCATTACCGTTCGCTCGTCGAATCATTCAACCGGTTCCGTCAGACAGTCGCGGGCAGAAAGCATTTTTCGTCGATCGAGCAGAAAAAGGTCAACGATTTTGCTGCCGCGCTCAAACAGGCGAAGCAGCAGCTTGACGTTCTCGAAGAGCGCAAATCGATTATTGCCGGAAAAATACACCCGCTCGCCGACGCATGTATTAAAATCGAACATGCGGCGTATCCCGGCACGCTTTTCAAATTCGGCGAACGCCATTTCTTCCTGAAAGAGGAACTTGCCGGCCCGAAAAACATCCGCTATATCGATCATGAAATCAGGGTTCTTTAGCCTGATGAGAAGGGGTACTTCCTCACCGTGACCGTGTACCGCCGCTCCCCCTCGACTCCATCTGCGCATCCAGCTCTTCGGCCGTATCGGCAAGGGCGATAAATTGCGGCAATTCGGCTATCTCGATCACCTCCCGCACGCTCGACCGGGGCTGAAAAAGGATAAGTTTTCCACCGGCCCCGCTGCACCGCGCATGCAGCTTTACGAACATACCAAGCGCCTGGCTATTAACAAATGTGAGCCCTTCGATGTCAAGGATGACCCACGGCCGGTGAGCGGTTATGCACACCGAGACATATTGCTCGAGCGCCTCCATGTCTTCACGCTGCCAGAACTGACCGGTGAGCGTCAACAGACGAAAATCGTCCTTGCTGCCGCTGGTGATTTCCATTACCGCCGCCTCTGAAGTTTCCGACCCATAATCCTGTTTCCCGCCGCGTTGAACGCCACTTCATCACAATAGTGCCTGATAAGGAAGAGACCTCTTCCGTGGTCGCGCATCCGGTTTTCCGGCAGCAGCGGATCGGGAATGTCGTTGTAATCGAACCCTTTTCCCTCATCGACCACGCTGATGATCGCCTCCATTTTTGTCACTTTGTAAAACACGAGTACTTTTTTGCGGGGGTCCCCCCCGTTGCCGTGCAAAATTGCATTTGTCATCATTTCGAAGACGCATATCTTGAACTGTTTGATGTTCTGATCGGTAAATCCATACCGGTCCATCTCCCGCAGAATGACCGAACAGACGCTGTCGATTTCATGGAGCGCCATCGCCACGAGGATCGACGGCTCGTCCTCCCGGGAAAAACCGCTCCCCGCCAGCAGCTGTTCGGAATCGCCGATCTGGATGCACAGCAGGGTAAAGTCGTCGCGCAGCGGCGTGCCCTCGCGGAAACCGGCCTGGTTTTCCACGATCGTGTCGATGATCGAGCGTACTTCCCTGTCGCCGCAATCGGCGAACGCCTCTTTGAGGCGTTCCACCCCGTAAAGCGCCCCCCTGCCGTTATACCCTTCTGTCAATCCATCGGTGTAGAAAAGCAGTTTGTCTCCCGGTTCGAGGCGGACCGTTTCATTGCAGTATTCGGCAATGGAAAGCAGCGCCGAATGACCGATAAAAAAACCCTTGGCATCGAGCCGCGTGACCCTCCGGTCCCCCGCATGGAAGACCAGAGGCGGCACATGCCCCGCCCGGGCGTACAACATGACGTTGTTGACGGGATCGATGAGGCCGAGAAACGCCGTCAGATACTGCTCCGTATGAATGAAACGGCAGAGATCCTTGTTTACATGGTGGAATACCTCGGCTGGCGAATCGGTCTTCTCGATATAATGGGCGAAGAGCATTTTCGCCATCGCCCCGATGAGCGCTGCGGGAATGCCATGGCCCGATACGTCGTAAATGAGAATCGCGATTTTCTGGCGGGGTGTGGTGATGATATCGTAAAGGTCGCCGCCTACTTTTCCAGCCGGAATGTACATCGCCGCCGATTTCAGGTTGACTATTTCCGGGAGTTCTTTGGGAAGCAGCCCCTCCTGTATACGTTGCGCGGTCTCGAGCTCCTCCTCCATCTCCGAATTAATGCGTCCCAGCTGAAATTGCGCCTCGATGAGTGCTGCCGACAACTCCTTCTGCCGCTGTTCCATTGCGTTCTGACGAAGAAGCAGCTCCCCTTGCCGCAGGCGGTACGCCCGACAGAGTCGCACCAGACGGTCCTGACGTTGTCGGTCCCCTACCGGTTTGCTATCATTGGAATGATGGTCCATTTCCATGCCCACGCACCATTACCTGAATAATTTGTAGGGGATGATCTTGCCTTTTTTCATAAGGTCTCGGTCCTTTGACGCAGCAACATTCTTCAATAGCTGCTTTTCCTCCGGGGAAAGTGCATCACTGCCTTCACGCGCTATTTTTTCCAGTATCGGATCGATTTTTTCCTCGAAAAAACGGCGTTTTGAAGCCGCAGCCTCCGCCCGCCCCCTCATTGAGCGTTCCCGACGAAGCGATGCACTCGACTGCAGCCGAATCGAAATGAAAGGATACCATCTTAAATAACCGATTGCCACAAGAATTCCGCCCAGGTGCGTCAGGTGTGCAACGACCCCGCGGGGAGCAATACTGCCAAACAGCGAGATTAGCCCAAAGCCGATAACGACAATTTTGATGTTTACCGGAAGCACAAAAAACAACAGTACCTGACGATGCGGATAGGTGACAGCATAAACGGTCAGCAGTGCCAGTACCGCGCCTGATGCACCGATCACCCCGGTCACGCTCATGGCAGGCGAAAAAAGATGCCACACGCTGAAACAACCTGAACCGATGCCGCTTATCAGATAAAACCAGACAAACCGCCTGCTCCCCCATGCCGTTTCAATTTCCTGGCCGAACATCCAGAGTCCCAGCATATTAAAAAGGAGGTGAAAAGGCGATGACGGGTCGTGCAGGAACATATAGGTGGCCAAACGCCACACCTGCCCGTGGGCAAAAGCATCCCCCGGAACGAGCGCCCCCCACTCGAGCAGCACAGGCCCGATCACGGGTAAAACCTGAAGAAGATAGACGGTGATGCTGGCTATCAGAATGACTTTGATGGCCGGGCTCACCGGCGGCGGGACAAACCTGTTCATTAACCTACCCTCCGGCGCCGGATGCAGCCGCAGCGCCTTCCCCGCCGACTTTCAGGAGCAATTTGCCGTGAACATACTCAGGAACGAACTGGGTGATATCCCCGCCGAGACGGGCGATCTGCTTTACCATGGTGGAATTAAGGTAGGTATAACGCGCGCTCGGCATGAGAAAAACCGTTTCGGCAGCATCGTAAAGTTTCCGATTGGTATAGGCCATCTGGAATTCCGATTCGAAATCGGTAAGCGCGCGAAGGCCCCTGATGATCACCGATGCCGTATATTCCTTTACACAATTAACGATAAGTCCGCTGTAGCTGATCACCTCGATGGAGGGAACATGCAGAAGCGACGCCTTCACCATGTCGAGCCGTTCGTCGATTGAAAAAAGCGGGTTCTTCCCCGGATTCTGCGCGACAATGGCGATGACACGTGAGAAAATCCTTGACGCCCGGATTGCGATATCAATATGCCCGAAGGTGATGGGATCGAAGGTTCCGGGATAGAGGGCGGTGCTCATGCGGGCCTTTCTTTTTTAGTAGGGGCGGTTCGCGAACCGCCCCTACATGATTTGTAAACAAACATATTTCCGTTTCGCCGTAGCGGCGCCGGTCGAACGGTTGCGGCATTCCGTCCGGCTGCTCCCGCGTCCGTCGTGCCTTCTGGGTGCTCCGTTCATACACGAGGATTCCCCTTTCGGCAAGCAGCTCGAGCAGCGACGGGAGCGCCTCCGCCATTCGTTCATTATCATAGGGCGGATCATAATAGATAATATCGAATCGGTCGCTGCAGCCGTCAATAAATGCCGCGACCTTCCGCATGACGATGCGGCACAAATCGATAACGCCGAACCGCTCCGCGTGCTTCCTGATCAATGTACCTCTGATCCGGTCATTTTCGACAAAAACCGCCCTCGCTGCGCCCCTGCTGATCATTTCGAAACCGACACTGCCGCTGCCCGCGCAAACATCCGCCACCGTAGCGCCGGCGATACGTGAAGCGAGGATATCAGCGACCGACTCCCGTACCCGTTCGCGGGTCGGACGGAACACCCCGTGGCGCTGCGGAATCGTCAGGACGCGTCCCTTGAGTACTCCGGAAACCACCCGCAATTTCATGCGGTACGCTACTCCCTAGCGGTAAAAATAAGGTGCGATTCAATTTCGACCGCGGATCCGTTCAGGGCTTTCATGTTCACCTTTTTAAACGCGCAGGGGATCTTGTTTGCATGTAAACTGATCATAAACTTTACGAAGTCATTATACGCTGCGGTGCCCCGGCAGCGGTAATGAAAACGGCGATAGGCGCCGATTTTTTCCGCATCGAGCTGGAGCGGGCCTCCACTCCATAGCACGCCGGCCTCCTCACCCAGACTGATTATTTTCTTTTTCAACACCGGAAGATCTTCACGGGCAGGAAGATGGTCGCTTGCCTGGAAGGGGTCGGCCAGATCAAGACCGAATTTTGTTTTACAGGTCACGACGAAACGGTACCCATCGCCGTTGTTGGAGGTGATATAGGAAAAAGGCTGCGGCAGCAGTTCGAGTTTTTCGGATTTAAGCGCGATAAAGGTCGAACTCACCAGCTCGCGTGTGGTACCCAATCCGACGGCGTAAACGGTCTGAAAATTATCCACCTCGAGCGATCTCAACCCGATACCCTGCGGCACCGCCCGGCTCAACAGCTTAAAAACGTTTTTTCCGAACAGCACCTCATAATTTACTTTTTCTAAAAACGAGAGTTCGTCGTAGGGCAGATCAAGCGACCGCCTGGTTACACCGGCGGCACGTTCGCTGGAAATTTCTCTGACGACATCCTCGACGATATCGCTCTTTTTATAGGTGGAGGGAGTAAAGGAGGTGGGAGCGGATACCTGGGCAGCGGGCGGCTTACTTTTTGCTGTACGCAGTTTTGTAAGATAATTCCTGCCGAAAGCCACCATCGCTGCAGCAGCCGCTGCAGCGATAACGATACCGGTTATAAGGCGGATCGGTATATGGAAGCGGGGCAGCTCCGGTCTTTCCATAGTGTTCTTTTTCAAGAGGTTGATGCGTACCATAGCTATTCATTCCCCCGCAATGCAAGGCCCACCGCTACGCATAATTGCGCCAGATAGGCGGAAAGCTGATCATTGTCGACGCCGACGCGGCAACCGATTTTTCTGAAAGGATGCAGCAACGAAACATTGCCTGCTACCGAAGCAACGGTCTCAAGAAAACCGTTTTGCACGAAAAGCCCACCCGCGGCAAAGATCGGTATTCCGGTCCCTCCTCCTGATAATGTCACTAAAGAACAGAGACGCTCGACTTCCGCATTCAACCGCTCGGCGAACGTCTGCGGATCAGTCCCCGGACCGTAATCGATGCTCTCGTGGTCGATATACTTGCCGTGATGCGTCATGATCAGCTGTGCCTTCTCACTTTCGGCATGAAGCAGCACTGCCGGCTGCGCACCATACTCGGGATAATTGGCGTCAAAAACATTAATAAGTGCGAACAGATCGAGATCAATGACACCGGGGGTTAACTTCTGCCGTTTCAGTAGAGCGGTCAGATGTTCAACATGTTCCTTACGATAGGCAACAATAAGATATTCCTTAAGGCCGTCGGCACTTCTCCCGCACTGTTCATAATCGAAAAAATACTCATCAACAGACCCGATGATATGCTGCCCCAGTTCCCA